>JBFGJU010000117.1:0-6353 GCA_041577035.1 Thermodesulfovibrionales bacterium
ATGGGGATACTGTTCAGCAATCCAGAGGGTGAGCGACCCCCAGCCACAGCCGAGTTCCAGGATATCCATGCCGTCTTCTATCTCTGCGCGTGCGCAGGTGAGACGAAGCATTGCCTCTTCTGCAGCATCGATTGACTCTGTTCCTGACGAATAGTAACAACAGCTGTATTTGAGGTATTTTCCAAGGACGTGACGGAAAAATTCCGCGGGTACTTCGTAATGCTGGACATTGGCCTTGTGAGTATCAAGAGCGATGGGACTCTGGCGGAGCCTCTCGATAAACGCCTCCTGTCTCTCACGGCGCAGTTCATGACTGCCGCGGCCCTCCATCCTGAGCCGCTGCCGGTTTAATGACCTGATGCCCATGCGGATGAACCAGTCAGGGATAATTCCTGATTCAATAAGTCTGACGATTGTTTTCATGCGGTGCTTGGCACTGACTGTCGTGTCGGACGGATCGGAAAGCCATGAGCGGCTTCTGTCAAGAAGATAAACCTGACCCCGACAGCGCGTTACTTTCTGAAGACGCTGAACAGTTTGTTAATAGCGGGTGTTTCAAGTTTTGCCACTGCCTCAAGCTCGCCAGAATCAAGCCAGACACCTTCGCATTCAGAGCATTTATCGATCTCGATATTTTTATAGTTAATCGCAACAAGCTCCATGCCACATTTGGGACACCGCATATAATGCAATTGCTTCAGTTTCTCCTTTTCTTCGGCCGCAATCTTTCTATGCTTTTCTTCCTCGATTTTTTTCAGCCGATCGTATTCTTTTCTCGCAATAAACTCTTCTTCTTTTTCGCTCGGTTTATCCGGCATAATTACCTCCTTTATGAATAAAAAAGATGTCCATCCGCCAAAACAGGGTATTGGACAATTCTACCTAATTCGCAACCTCATTTTCACGATCTTTCGAATGGGAGCTACATAATAGATTATATGAAGGTGTTTCTCTGAAGCAATGTAAACTTATCATTCGAAACAAATAATGAACCACTTTGCTGTGCTTAATATAGAAAAGCATACAGAAAGCGATATCATGAAATAATAAGAATTACGAGTTTGCTGAGCATAATGTGTATATTGGTTGCGATTACAACTATTTATTAGCCTGCGATCAAATACTATCCAGAAGACCGTATTAAAGTTGACATGAAATATGTTACATGACAGTTCGTAAAAAATACGAAATGGCATAAGAGCATTCCGATTGATTATGTGTGATGTCCTTTTCTTTTTTCTTTTCTATATGATAGGCTTTTAAAGATACAAGAAGAAAGGCTGTATAGTTGTTGCTTGCCGTACAAACCGATGAGAAGGGATATCATAAAATGGGAACGTGGAGGAGGTTCAGATGAGTAAAAAAGAACTATATATCGCAAAAGCTCAGGCGAAGATAAACGAACAAAGTGCGAAACTGGATCAACTGAAGGCTAAAGCTCAAGGTGAGATCGCAGAAAAGAGACTTAAATCACAGGAAAGAATTAAAGAACTGGAAACAAAAATAGAAGATGCAAAAGCTCACCTTTCTGAAATCACTAACGCTACGGAGGATGCCTGGGAAAACTTAAAAAATAGATTTGATAATCTGGCAGATGATATAGGAAGTTCATTTAAAAAGTTCTTTGGCAAGGATGAACAAGCCATTCAGTCGAAGGATAAGGGACCAGAGGAACAACATAAATGATGAAAATTAAAGCCATTATTGCTCTTGTTTTGGTTGGTCTGGTTGCACTATTTGCGATTCAAAATGCGACTACTGTGGATGTTAAGTTTTTGTTCTGGTCTCTTTCCGTTCCTCGCGTCCTTTTGATAGTTGCTTTGCTCGGAGTGGGATTTCTTCTGGGTATTACCGTCTCAAGTTTTTCCAAGCTGAAAGGCAACTGATAAAAGCTGACAATAGTTTGTAAGTGAACGCGAAGTCTCAGGGTCCTAGGGAGGACGGTGACACTCCGTGCAGCCATCCTCAGGAAAGCCCGTGTGATCCGACGGGTAGGGGAATATCTTTTCCGGCAGATGACACCGGTTACAGTCAATGTGGGTTTCGATGTCATGGGGTACGGGATGAGCCAATCCCCTTGTCCTATCCTCTGGAAAGTGCCTTTCTTCCGGTGACTGCATCACCGCGAAAAGCGCAGATAGAGCCAGAACAAGGATCCCGATAGCCACCGTCGCCAGCCATGCAAGAAGTCTTCTCATATTCCTCCTGAGGTCTAAACGATATTAAAGCGTTCCGAATGAAACGTGCCCATGGGAACACCGAGTTTATAGAGTGCTGCTTCCACCATATCCATCATGGGGTCAGGGCCGCAGATGAAGTAATGGAAATTCTTACGCTCTTCCGGTAAACACCGTTTTATAACGTCTATTGTTGGATATCCTGTTTCCCCGTGCCAGTTTTCCGGGGGTTCTTCGAACACCTGAATCACGGATAGGTTCAGCCTTGTCTGTAAGGCCTTCAGTTCTTCCCGAAATGTTGCATTCTCCAGCGTCCTAGTCGCGTATATGAGCGTCAGGGGACGCCGGTCTGACCGGTCCGCGAGGGTTCTGAGCATGCATGTGACCGGAGCTATGCCGACGCCGCCGGCAATGAAGACATACCCCGGCGCTCTGTGCCGGTCAACACTGAAAGAGCCGTACGGACCGTCGAGGTATACACGTTCGCCGATGGTCGTATTTTTTATGGTGCGGGTAAAATCGCCCAGCTCTTTGATCGTGAATGACAGCAATTCCGGATGGGCCGCGCTGGATGAAAATGAAAAAGGATGTTGTTCAATCGCAAAGGGTGATTTTCCTAACGTAAGCCAGGCAAATTGACCGGGCCGAAACGACAGCCCTTTATGGCCTTCCGGGCGAACGGTGAGGGTCCAGGCATTGCCGCGCTCTTTTCTGAGGGTCTCTACTGCATACGGCTGACGGAGCAGGACGGCGGGCTTCATGATTCTCACATATACAAGCAGCCCTATCCAGAACAGGGCATAGATTGTCCAGAGAATTCGTTTCCATGGGGCTGTGATGTAGTACCCTGCTCCCTCAATGTGGACAATCGCGAATGCGACGGCGGCAACCGCAAGAATGCCGTGCCAGAGACACCAACGCTCATACGATATGCCAAGCCCCTTTCGCCACAGGGAAAACACCAGCACAAGCACGAAAGAGACTACGGCGGCCAGGGCAGCCCTGCCTGTCCATGAGGTAGTGAAGGGGGACAGCATGGTGAGAACATATCGTGGAGAGGCAAGAGAAAGAAAACCCAGATGCAGTGCGATGAATACAAAGGTGAGCAGTGAAATCAGTCTGTGAAAATAGTAGATAATATCGATACCAAAGGGGGCTGTCGCATGTTTAAATCTCGCAGTGAGGGCAAACTGTATACCCATCATGGACAGCGCGGCATATCCCAGTGCAGAGGAAAACTCCCACCAAAATCCCCTGCCGGGAGGCGTCTTGCCCGCGAGAAGAACAAACAGGGGGGCAAGAACAAGCGCGAGATAAAGCCCGAGCCAAAAGGCACCTCTCAAAAAAGCGGGAACGTGCATCCTGGAGAAACTGCCAAGCCGCATAGATCAGTTTCGGGAGTAGGCCTTAACCGGGTGCATTCCGATAGACCGGAGACCGTTTACTCATTCGCGAGATCGACTGCCTGTTTAAAGGCCTTCTCCATATCAGGCAGATGCGTGATCTCCGGGACCACCTGGATATAGCGGACAATCCCTTTTTTATCTACCAGCACAACAGACCGTGCAAGCAGACGGGGGCCTTCGATCAGAAGCCCGACAGATTTGCCAAAGGAACCTTCCTTGTAATCTGAAAGATACTGAATATCAGTCAGCTTTCCCTCCTCTGCAAAACGCATCTGGGCAAAAGGGGTATCCCGGCTTACGGTGATCCGGACAACATCTGACGGCAGGCCATCTCCCTGCTCTCCAAGATAATGTGTCTGTGCTTCGCAGACCTTGGTATCTATTGAAGGCACAATACTGAGAAAAAGGACTTTGCCCCGCAGATCTGAAAGACTTACCTCATTCATTGTTTTGGCATCTACAAGAGAGGTAACCGGAAGCGGTTGACCAATCTCGATTGCCGTGCCCATGAGCGCAAGCTCCGTGCCTCTACTGGTTACCGTGCTACCCGGAAGAACACTGCCGGGGTCTATAGTAATATCCGCCGCTTTCGGAGCGCACGCGAAGAGGATTGCTGATAATACCAATATGCTCAGGATAAGACGCACAAATGATTTCATACCAATACCCCCAGATAGTGAATTAATTAAGAGCAGTCAGCCCTATAAATAATTGTAAGATCGATTCCCGGAAATAAGCAAGCTCACAGGTAGAAAGATAAAGGCTATGCCGTACACCACGCAGCGCTGGGGCTACAGCCAACGAAAGCCTGCCTCCGATGCCCATTATCCATGCATGACAGTGGTCGTTTGCCGGTATGGGATAGTACTATATGCGGGAGGTAAATATATGATTGATTTGCCTTTTTCTCCTTTTCGATGGGACTAAAAGTATGGTAGTATTTCGAAAGATCTTTCCGATTTATTTTTATGTGCTTTATATTCTATCCTGAAAAAAAGGGGTGATAGAGTGGAAGATAACAGCAGCTGTCTGGGGTGATATAATTAATGCTAACTCAGCAAAAAAAAGAGGGAAAATAACATGAATCAAATCATAAAAACACTGTTTTTTATAATAGGCCTTGCACTACTCAGTTCGGGGGTAGTATTTGCTGATACCGTATGCCTGGATGATCCGCTTTCCTGTAATGACATCTTACTGATCTACACAGCTACAGAGAATCCCGCAATCCTTGATCTGATCGGATATGAATATGGCTGTAATAAACCGCACAGATTAATAAGAGGTGTTGCGAGGGTTGTTGACAATACGGTTTACATAAACTACAGAATGGCCAATGAGGAATTTTTCGGTGGGATATTTGGTTCCCCTCCGGGAAATTTTACTACTGACAATGTCTTTATTGTTAATTATGATTTATCTACGAATAGCGGCACGTACAAGTATTATTCGACCAATGGATTCCCGAGCCCTGAAAATGTGGGCACATACGCACTAGGGATATGCCCCGCAGTGACTGCAATTACTGTTACTCCTGACGGCCCCGACAGGTTTCCCAATTAGTGCGGTAACAAGGCTTGGTATCCTTTCTTGACGGATAGATACGAGAATAAAGAGATGAAGGTAGTCATTGGTAATCACCTGAAGATGCATCTCCCGCATTTTCTTCGTGAGCGGACAGCACAGTTTTACATCGAGATACTTGGTTGTAGAAGAATTGCGGATACACCTTACCCGGATGTGGATTTGTACGAATTCCCGGATGGATTTGTCATCGGGTGCTTTTATTACGATGAATTGGACACGCTTAGGGATAATGACTATTTGATGGCGACCTGGATGGAAATTAAAACCGACAATCCCGATGCTCTCAGGGAGAGGCTGATTGAGTTCGGCATAAGTGAAGTGGAATTTGAGGATAAATCAAGGTTCTACTTTCAGGCTCCGGGTGGTCAGGTGTTTCGCGTTGCTCCCATGGACGGTGGCTTGTAGAAGAGGGTTTGATTTCGTCTTATAAGATCTGAGCAGCGAGAGACGCGAGTTCGCTTCTTTCGCTCTTCATGAGATTAATATGTCCGAACACGTCCTGGCCCTTCATCCGCTCCACCACATAGCTTAGGCCATTACTGCCCGCGTCGAGATACGGGCTGTCGATCTGAAACGGGTCTCCGGTGAGAATTATTTTCGTATCCTCTCCGGCACGGCTGATGATCGTCTTGACCTCATGCGGAGTGAGATTCTGTGCTTCATCGACAATAATATACTGTTTTGGAATAGATCTCCCTCTGATATAGGTCAGGGCTTCAACTTCTATGGTCTTGCCGCCTCGTGAGTGAATGAGTTTATTAACCTTTCCTTCCATATCTTCTCCATTTGACTGGACAAGGAGGCGAAGATTGTCAAAAATCGGTTGCATCCAGTTTTTCATCTTATCTTCCTTGTCACCGGGAAGATAACCGATATCTTTCCCAAAGGGGATGATCGGCCGTGAGACGAGGAGTTTCATGTACCGCCTGTTATCAATGACCTTGTTAATTCCGGCCGCAAGGGCGAGCAGGGTCTTACCGGTTCCTGCCGAGCCCATCAACGTCACCAGTTTGATATCATCAGACAGAAGCAACTCAAAGGCAAAGTGTTGTTCAACATTTCGAGCGGTAATCCCCCTGAGTTTGACGTCTTTATGAGAGAGCGGCACGATCTGTTCCTGGCCGGCCCGATACTTGCCAAGTCCGGTGTGTTTGGGATTTGTATTATCTTCAAGAACAACAAA
>JBFGJU010000118.1:0-6286 GCA_041577035.1 Thermodesulfovibrionales bacterium
GACTTTCTATATGTATCCAGTGCACTAAAAACATACGATTATGATATCGATATATCCCGGATCGATTTTGATCATCTCAAAGATATGCTCCTTCAGCAGAGAGACATGCTCGTGAGACTGCTCGAGAATCCGGTTTTGCTTGAACAAGAGTCCTTTACAGACCTCCTCAGGGCGGTATTCCACCTAACCGAGGAGCTTTCCTTTCGAGGGGATCTGAAAAAACTGCCGGATACTGACAGGGAACATCTGGCAGGTGATGTAAAAAGAGCTTATCCGCTCCTGCTTGGTCGGTGGGTTGAGTATATGCATTACTTAAAGGGGAATTATCCCTATCTCTTTTCTCTCGCCATGCGAACGAATCCCTTTGACAGTTCATCATCTGCCGTGATTACGAAATAATTCCTGGTCGGGCGAGATGCACCTATTTGAACAGTCCTTTAATAAGATCTTCAACCGGCTTCTTCTCTTCTTTCACGGGTTTATCCGTGGCTTGCGGTTGTGCTTTTTCTCCCTTGTCCTTCTCGAATATTTTCTCCAGAAGCTTTTTGCCTTTTTCCTTTATGACGCGCTTGCCGGCCTTTTCAACGTCCACACTGTAAGAAGGATCAGAAAATGATCCTGATACGGTTAACGGTATCGTTCCCCAGCCCCCTTCATCTTTTATGTACCGGGCAATATTCGAATTAAACGTTATCTTTTTTGTTAAGGGAGGCGAAAGCTTCAGGTCAAATTCAAGGTCAAGCGTCTTATCGAGACCGATCTTCCCTGAAGGGTCCATGGAAAGATCATCAGAAGCGAACATACTGGTGAGGTGCGCAAGCCCATTGCTGATTTTAATGTCCCCATTGGCTTTTTTGAGTTTAATAGTTCGCAGCTCGGGAACGCCAAGGAACTGCGCAAGCGTTTCAGGAAGCTTGCTGTTTGTGATCTTTCCATCTTTCATGGAAAAACTACCATTTCCGGCAAGATTATTTCTTATACTTTTTGGTGTTGTTCCGGCCCCGATAAGACTGATATTTGAGGTAATGATCCCGAAGAGGGTATCTTTTGCCGATGGAGCCAATGAATTGACAAGTTCTTCCACGGGAACCGCATCGACCCTGCCGGTCATCGAATAGGTATATCCAGGCTTTGAAAAATTAACGGAGCTTGTGAGGTCAACAGCACCTTTTCCTATACCCGCTTTCATCGTGGTAATCTTTAAAATATTGTTCTGCATCTGAAAGAGTAGAATAAAATCGCTCATGTTGAGATTTTTATATACGGCATTATCTATTTTGATGTCACCTTTTGCTGAAAGGTTTAGCGAGATGGGTTTTGCCTCGACCCCGGATGCATCGACTTCCGGGGATTTCTGCTTATCCGAAGATGTATCTTTATGTGTGCCTGGCTTAAATAACTCGTCGAGAGCGATTTTTTTCGAACTGATGCTCATCGTAATCTGTTGGTTCTTGAATAGATTTTTAACGGCACCTTCGAGATGTGCAACATTCTTTCCAAACGTCGTATCGAGGTTCAGATTGAGAGACTGGCCGGCTGCTGTAACAGTGCCGTCCATAACGGCATTGAGATCCCGGTAGCGTATCCCGAGCTTTTCAAGGTTTATATTTCCATCGGCCCTGAGTGATTTGATATCCTTTATTCTGCCGGCGACCGTAAGATCAGCCGAGAGCATTCCGGAAAGTCCAATGCCCTTCGTTTCTATTAATGATTCCATTGATTTCTGTGCCTGTCCGGCATCTGTTCTGGGTATGGTGAGCGACAGATCAACCTCGGGAGATGTCCTGAAATTGGAAATGGTTCCTGATATGGAAGCCGGTATTCCCTGAAATGCTATTTCTGATGGGTCTATCCCCACTGTGGATGAAGTGATACGCAGGTTCCCATTGGTTACGATATGCAGGCCTTTGTATCGTGTACTGACATTGTCCAGGAGCACTGTGCCGTCGGCTGATAGAGACTGAGGTTTACTGACCATACCTGATATTTTCATATCCGTTGTTATGATGCCGGTAATATCCAAATCTTTTATTTCCGCAAAAGCGGATAATACTTTAAGGACTTCAGCTGTATCAATTTTGGACGCAGAGATGCTCAAGTCGACTTTGGGGGCGGCCTTGATATTATGTATACTTCCCGCAACAGAGGCAGGAATATCCTGTATTCTAAGCTTAGCCATATCGATAACAATATCCTGTGAAGTCGTGTTTATCAGGAATCCATAGTCAAGTTCAACTGGAATATTTTGAACCGTTTTAGCAGCTGGCTTTCGTATCAGGGCTTCATGGATATGCAGATCTATTTTTCCCTTGGATGCTACTTCTCCAGGCCCCGCGGTTTTGAGAGACAGATCAGCGCTGGTCGAACCCTTCACATCAGGGAGTTCTTTTCTGGCATCTATAAATGAAAACTGTGCTTCATCGATGGATATATTTCTTACAAGTAATGCAATAGGGGATTTTTTCGACTGGTCTGCGGCCTTTTCCTTTTTATCAGGATCCTGTTTTTCTGCAATATCAGAAAAATTATATGTCTTATCACTTTTTCGCCTGATACGGATATCAGGTTTCTTCAGGATCATTTTGTTAATAACGACGTTCTTGCTGAGCAGTGGAAGTAATTTAAACTTTAAAACAAAGTGTTCGATTGTAACAAAATCCGATACTCCGTCAGATTCCTTAATCGAAAGCTCTTTTATGTCAATTCCTTTAAATATTCCGATATCCATATCCTGGATGGCCACTTTTCGCTGCAGGGCCTTCTCTATTTCAGGAATAATAAAGGCGTTTACCCTCTCAGGTGTGACATAGCGCTTAAGCAGAATGCCCGATGCAAAAATAGCAACGATGAATACAATAAGAAACAGCAGGAAAAAGGTTTTGATCTTTTTGTTCATGGCTAACCCCCTTTCTTAATATGTAACATCATCGCGCGTTATTTTCAAGCATTTTTCTGGGATACAGAAACAAAGGAGCGGACATATTTGCTTTTACATAAACCATATCACATGTTAGAATTACAGAGGAAACAGGGATA
This sequence comes from Thermodesulfovibrionales bacterium, assembly GCA_041577035.1. Taxonomy (GTDB): domain Bacteria; phylum Nitrospirota; class Thermodesulfovibrionia; order Thermodesulfovibrionales; family UBA6898. The sequence goes on from JBFGJU010000118.1 coordinate 3,037, forward strand.
TATCATGTTAAAAGCAAAAAATATCATGAGAACAGAGGTTATTACCGTATCACCGGAAACAACCGTTGAGGACTTGGGACGGCTATTTATCGATAAAGGAATTAGTGGCGCACCGGTGCTGGGCCCGGACAAGAGCCTTTTCGGAATCGTTACCGAGAATGATCTCATAAAGCAGAATAAGCGCTTTCATATACCGACCCTGCTTCGACTGTTTGATGTTCTTATACCACTTGAGGGCTTTAACAGTGTTGAAAAACAGATAAAACTGATGGCGGCATCTACGGTATCCGATATATGCACGCGGACTGTCGTAACAGTACATCCTGAAACCACGGTACAGGATATCGCTACCATCATGTTTGAGAAAGGGATACATCTACTGCCGGTAATGAGTGATGACAAACTTGTCGGTATTATTGGAAAAATTGATATTATCAGAGGGACGCTTGGTGAGGCTGGTAAGTAACAGTCCTCACGCTACCGAACAGATCGGCTATCAGATCGGCACACTACTAAAGACAGGAGATACTGTTGGTTTATACGGAAATCTTGGATCAGGCAAAACAGTAATGGTGAAAGGTATTGCGCGTTTTTTCCATATAGACAGCCGAGATATTACGAGTGCAAGTTTTACCATAATTGCTGAATATCAGACACATCCTCCGTTCTTCCACATTGATCTCTATCGGATTACCAGTAATTCCGAACTCGACAGCACCGGTATTTGGGATTGTCTGGGAGGGAATGCCATTTCCGTTATTGAATGGGCTGAAAGGCTCGGGGATGAGGTTCCTGAGAAATTCATAGCGGTCCATATTGAGGTTCTGGATGATGAACAGAGGGCTCTTACGATAGAGGGAATAGATGAAAAAAATTGGAATTATCTGTAAACTGGAAAAGGCGGAACCGAAAGAAATTCTGCAGGACCTGCTTCCACTGCTAAAGCGAAAAGGATGCGATGTCTATCTAGACACGGAGACGGCTTCCAAAATTGGTTTGAACGGATATTCAAGAAGCGAAATTGCCTCTCTCGTTGATGCAGTTATTGTCCTTGGCGGTGACGGAACAATGTTGAGCGTTAGCCGCCTTGTTGCTGAAAAGGGAGTGCCAATACTGGGAGTGAATCTGGGAAGCCTCGGATTTATTACTGAAATCAGCAAAGAAGAAGTTCTGGCTGCTGTTGAAAAGATGATTCAGAGTCCACTTGCCATTGAAGAACGGCTCATGTTACACACACAGATATTTCGGAATGATAATCAGGTGGCTTCATATTTAGCACTGAATGATATCGTATTCAATAAGGGTGCCCTCGCAAGAATAATCGATCTCGAAACCTATATTAATGGTAGATATGTTACAACGTATAAGGCTGACGGCTTGATTGTATCAACACCAACTGGTTCTACCGCATATTCTCTCTCTGCAGGTGGTCCCATTTTGTATCCAACACTCGATAGCATTCTCGTGACACCGATATGTTCTCATACGTTGACGAACAGACCCATTGTACTTCCCCAGGATTTTAAAATTAAAGTTGTACTCAAAACGCTGAGTGAAGACGTTTATTTGACTGTAGACGGACAGGAGGGTTTTTCTTTGAGAATGGATGATGCCATAGAGATAGTGAAATCGCGCTCCAAAGCGCGGCTCCTTCTGCCAAAAGAGCGCGATTACTTCGATATCTTAAGGACGAAACTCAAATGGGGCGAACGGTAATGCTCTGCTTGGGACTTCGCATATCATGAATAATGACATATCGTCAGTGAGTTCTGACGTAAGGCTCCTGCTGGAATATTATAAAATATTAGGATTTGAGTATCTTCCCGTATCCTTCAGAACGACTGACGAGAAACCTGATATCTGTGGCCCAAAGATAACTCTTCTTCAGGACTTCAGCAAAAAGGTCAGTGTCTGTACCCGATGCAAGCTTTCGAAAGGCAGAAAAAATGTTGTCTTTGGAGAAGGAAATCCGGATGCAGACCTTCTGTTTATTGGTGAAGCCCCCGGACGGGAAGAAGATATTCAAGGAAGACCATTTGTCGGAGAAGCAGGTGCTCTTTTAACGCGCCTGATAGAGAAAATGGGATTGCAGAGAAGCAGTGTATACATTGCCAATATGATTAAATGCAGGCCGCCCATGAACAGAGATCCGGACAGTGAGGAAATCGAGACCTGCAGACCCTATTTGGAAAAGCAGATCGATATCATTAAACCGGAAGTAATCATCACTCTTGGAAGGATTGCCTTGCAGGCGCTTATGATGGATCCCGGCTTAAAAATAACCGCAGCGCGAGGAACCTTTCTTGAATACAGAAGCATACCTCTTATGCCTACTTTTCATCCGGCCTATCTTTTGCGCAATCCGAAAGATAAATGGCTGACCTGGAATGACATGCAGAAGGTGCTGGAGAGAATGAGTATGGCATGATAAGGAATAGTGTGATATGCCGATAGCATGAACATGCTCATCGATATTTAGGAGGTTGAAATGGATGTATTATGGGCACCGTGGCGCATGGAATATATACAATCGCCGGAAAGAAGAGGAAATACCTGTCTTTTCTGTGACAAGCTGAAGAGTACTGCAGACCGGGACAACCTTGTTCTGTACCGAAGCATCCATAGCTTTGTAATTATGAATCCCTATCCCTATAATAATGGACATATTATGGTCCTTCCGAACAGGCATGTTCCAGACCTTCATGGACTGGAAGATGTCGTCCTTCTTGACATAATGAAAGTAACACAGCATTCTATCGATTCTTTGAAAAGGGTATTTATGCCTGAAGGCTTCAATATCGGAATGAATCTTGGGAAGGTTGCCGGCGCAGGATTGGGAGAGCATGTGCACAATCATATTGTGCCGCGCTGGACCGGAGATGCCAGTTTTATGGCGGTTCTCGGCGAGGTTCGGGTAATTCCTGAGCATTTACGTGCGACGTACGAAAGACTTTATCCAGTGTTCAACGCATGATCTATGCTGACGGAGGAATAGTGATATAGATGTTAAAGATACTTATCATATTTGTTATGGTGCTCTTCTCGGGGCAGCAGATACATGCTCTCACGGTTGACACTGTTCTGGCCGTCGTAAATAACGAAATAATCACACTTTCTGACTATACGCGGTTTCTCTTCAAAATGGGTCCTGAGGAAAAGGCACGGTATGACCCTGAGACGAAGGGTATCGATAAGTACATTTTACAGAAGATGATTGAAGAGAACATTATTCTCCAGGAGGCACGCAAGA
>JBFGJU010000119.1:0-6284 GCA_041577035.1 Thermodesulfovibrionales bacterium
AGAAGAAGATGAGTAAACATAAGCACAAGAAACTTCTCAAGAAAACAAAGCACCAGCGGAGAAGGAATAAATAGAGGCCATAAGGATGTACCCTATCATACGACATATGACCGCCTTCCCTTGATTTTTTCAGCCTTCTCATTATTTGATCCTTAAAACATACCAGATGTAAAGAACCGAAGTGCTCCGTCAGTATTCCTCGTATTCCCGTACTGCATTGCCCGGGTATTTTCTTTTTTGGGACGGTAATTGCTTTTATGCGCAGGGAAATATTCAAAACGCCCGTTCCGGAATGTTATCGTTATCCACATGATCAACAGCATTATCTCAAGAAGATTAAAGAAAAGCTGAACAGGATGAAAGACTTTGAAACTACTTCGATCAATAAGGTATTATTCATACATGTTGAAACCTTTTTTGACAACGGGAATCGGGAGTCTGCCGTATGAAAGTGCTGAGGAGGCATGCAGGGTAATTCTTGATGTGTTCGATATTCCTTTCTGGCCTCAATTGCCGCGGCTGTCGTTCAATGAATTGATGGTTCCGCAATACTCTGAAGGCATGCCGTTCGTCAGGATCGACAATGAAAGAAGAACGGTCTGGATCGAAAAAAACGGTTCTGATGAACTCGACCGGTTTTATGAAAACTGGACAGAAAAAAGCAGAATAGCTATTTCCGAAGATTATGCTGCAGGCCTGCATACCTTTCTGAACCTGATTAAATCCAGACGGCTCACTCATGTAAAAGGGCATATTACCGGGCCCCTTACGTTTACGCTGGGTCTTAAGGATAAGGATGGAAAGGCGATCTATTTTGACGAAGAACTGAGGCAGATAGCTCTTATGCTGTTACAGGCAAAGATCCGGTGGCAGGTTGATGTATTAAAACAGTATGCTGATACGGTGGTACTGTTTGTGGATGAACCTATCCTTTCTGCACTGGGAACCTCCGGCTATATTGGTGTAAGCAACGAAGAGGCGCTCCGGCTGTTACAGGATACCGTGGAAGCAATTGGTCTGGCTGGCGGCATTTCAGGGATTCATTGCTGTGGCAATACTGACTGGCCCCTTGTTATGAGAAGCGGGACTGATATCGTCAGCTTCGATGCATATGATTACATTGATACCCTTGCAATTTATGGCGAGGAACTCAGGCAGTTCCTTGACAAAGGCGGCATGCTCGCGTGGGGTATCGTGCCGACATCTGAATCAATCCATGATGAAAACCCAGAGTCTATAAAGATTCGTTTTGACAGAAGCATGGCAACAGTAACCACCATAATACCCGAGGCTCTTGTTTATGACAGGACGCTGCTGACGCCATCGTGCGGGACCGGGTCGCTGACGATGGATGAAGCATTAAAAGTATTCCAGCTGCTGATGACTCTTAAAGAAGAATACTCATGAAAGGAGTCTTTATATCTGTTGAGGGGATTGAAGGAACGGGCAAATCTACGCAGGTAGAGCTGCTGTCCGATCTTCTCAAAGATAAAGGTTATCGCGTCATACGAACGGAAGAACCCGGCGGCACAGCGATAAGCGTAAAGATCAGGGAACTTCTCTTGTCTCTGGAAAGCGAGGGCATACAGCCGGTCGCGGAGCTTTTTCTGTATAATGCGTCACGTATCCAGCACGTAGCGGACGTTATTATGCCGGCACTTGAGAGAGGATCAGTTGTTATTACTGACCGGTTCAGCGATTCTACCGTAGCGTATCAGGGCTATGGAAGAGGTATTGATCTGGATATCATAGCGTCTCTTGACAGAATTGCGACTGGCGGATTAAAGCCTGATATAACGATTCTGATTGACCTTGATGTCATGACGGGTCTGACACGCAACAGAGACATCAATAAAACAGATCGCCTTGAGCGTGAACATATATCATTTCATGAAAGGGTAAGAAAGGGATTTCTTGCCCTGGCGGAAAAAGAGCCGAAGCGTTTTGTAACCGTTGACGGCTCCACGGACATCGCGACTGTCCACAATAAAATCGCTGGTATCGTCACTTCCTGTTTTGAATCGAGAGAGAGCTGACTTTTACGATACTGCTATGGCACTCAAAGACATCATAGGGCAGCAGAAGGCAATCGGGATGCTTGTCGGTGCGATGCAGAGAAACCGGGTTGCAAATTCATACCTCTTTGTCGGAGAATCGGGAATCGGGAAGAAGACCGCTGCAGTTAATTTCGCGAAGGCTCTGAACTGTTTGACATACGCTGCGGCTGATGAGTCGCCTCCGTCAGGCGAGCATGCAGCGTGTCAGGCGGTCATCGAACTCAGTCATGATGCGTGCGATGCATGTGAGTCCTGCAGAAAGATCGATTCTGGTACGCATCCGGATCTTCTGTTCATATCACCGGAAGACAGGCAGGTAAGAATAGATGAGATAAGGAAAATAGATGAAGCCCTCTCATTCAGACCTTTTGAAGGATCAAAAAAAATTGTCATTGTGGACAATGCTGAGGCGATGAATATTTCGGCTGCAAATGCATTCCTGAAAACCCTTGAAGAGCCACCTCGTGACAGTGTTATTATTCTTGTTTCTTCAAAACCTGATTATCTGCCGGATACCATACGCTCACGGTGTTCCACGATTACCTTTGTCAGCCTGTCACTTTCGTCGTGTAAAAAGATTATCGCCGAAAAAGTTACTGAAGAGAACCTCGAACTTGTCGCACGGTTGTCGATGGGAAACCCTGGATCCGCACTTGTTCGTGATATGCTCGAGGAACGGGAGTGGTTTCTGAAACTCCTGAAGAGTATGCTGAAGGCAGAGAAAGATAGCTGGACTTCGCGCGAAGAGATGGAGCGGTGGTGTGAGCTGGTTCTGATTTTACTGCGAGATATCGCCGTTGTTAAAATCACAGGAGAACCGTCTCGGCTTATTAATATTGACCAGCTGGATTATATCCTCGAACTGGGTAATTCTCATGATGTAAGCGTTATAATATATTGCTATATGGAAATTGATACGATACGCAGGTCATTACATTACAACAGGAACAAGTCTATTACATGGAACTACATTGCGTCACTTCTGAGAAAGGAATTAGGGCTTCGGCATGCCTGAGGTAGTCGGTATCAGATTCAGAAAATGCGGCAGAATATATGATTTCGAATTGAATGGATTCGAAGTCACTATCGGTGACTCTGTTGTTGTTGAGTCGGAGTTCGGGCTGAGCATCGGTACCATAGTTACTGATAGCCATTCTGTGGAAAAACCGGAACGTGCGCTGAAAAAAGTGCTGCATCGGGCGACAGAAGAGGATATGAGGAAGAAGGAAGAAAATGACTCATTCGCTCGTGAAGCGCGGGAATTTTGTCTCGAAAGGATTATGGCTCGTGGTATTCCTATGCAGCTTATCTACACCGAGGTAACCCTCGACAGGAAGCGGGTGGTTTTTTATTTTACGGCAGACGGAAGGATTGATTTCAGGGAACTGGTTAAGGACCTTGCCGCACAGTTCAAAACCAGAATTGAGATGAGACAGATTGGAGTGCGCGATAAGGCAAAGTTTGTAGGAGGGGCCGGAATATGCGGAAAGGAACTCTGCTGCAGGCAGTTTCTGACCTCTTTTGAGCCGATTTCCATACGAATGGCAAAGCAGCAGGAACTGGTGCTCAATACCAATAAACTCTCTGGTGTCTGCGGCAGGCTGATGTGTTGCCTGGGCTTTGAGTGCGGCGAATTCGGTCAGAACAGCACCGGTGATGCGGATGATGCCGCGGTCCCGATAGCTTATGAACAGGACGTTGTGAATTCTTCAGCGCTCATACCCAAGGAACGACCTCCTGAAACACCGCACGCTCCTGAACGGATTGCTGAACAGGCCCCGTCCAGCCCTGACGAGAAGCCTGACCAGAAAGAACCGATACCATCAAGAAAAGGCAAGAGAAGAAGGCGGAAAAGAAAAAGACACCGGGGCAAATTTCAGAAGAAATGAATAATAAGTTTTACGTAACAACACCGATATATTATGTCAATGACATGCCTCATATCGGACATGCCTATACCACTATTGCAGCAGATATTCTTGCCCGTCACGCGCGCCTGCAGGGACAAACGGTTTTTTTTCTTACCGGCACTGATGAACATGGTCAGAAAGTAGAACAGGCCGCCCGTGAAAAAGGCCGTAGCCCCAAAGAGCATGCTGATGTAATGGTTGAGAATTTCAGGGAGCTGTGGTCAAATCTTAATATTTCTCATGACGCTTTTATTCGAACGACTGATCCCGAACATGTTAAAACTGTTCAGGGATTAATGCAGATGCTGTGGGATAGAGGCGAAATCGAGAAGAAGGCTTATTCCGGCTGGTACTGTACACCTGATGAGCGGTTCTGGACTGAAAAGGATCTTCTGGATGGGAAGTGCCCTGATTGCGGAAGAGAGGTGGAGGAAATCCATGAAGAGAACTATTTTTTTCTCATGTCAAAATATCAGGACAAACTGATCAGGTATATTGAGGATAATCCGTTTTATATTCTGCCCGAGACACGAAAGAATGAAGTGCTTGGCTTCCTGAAGAATAATCAGCTTGGCGATCTGTGTATTTCGAGACCGCACCAGAGGCTGTCATGGGGTATTCCGCTTCCGTTTGACGAACAGTTTGTTACGTATGTCTGGTTTGACGCTCTGGTGAACTATTTTTCTGCCACCCGTTATCTTATTCCGGACGGAGCGGAGGCCCCTCGCGGGGATTTCTGGTGGCCGGCTTCTCATCATCTGGTGGGCAAAGATATCCTGACTACCCATTCTGTATACTGGTCCACGATGCTGATGGCACTGAATTTTCCGTTACCGGACAATATTTTTGCTCACGGATGGTGGACGGTCGAAGGGAAAAAAATGTCCAAATCAGTGGGTAATGTTGTTGATCCGAACAGGATAGTTAACCAGTATGGAACTGATGCTTTGAGATACTTTCTGTTTCGGGAAGTTCCTTTTGGTCTGGACGGCGATTTTTCGGAGACTTCGTTTATTAACAGGGTGAATACTGATCTTGCAAACGACCTCGGAAACCTCGTCAGCAGATTTCTCACTATGGCAGAGAAATATGTTGAGGGCGTAATAGATGAACCATCACAATCATCAGTGAAGGAGAATTCGGATGCCTTTAGGAACAACTGTGAAGCATTCAGTATGGAAGCGAGAAGCGATAATCACTGGTCGCATCTCCGCTTCAATCTGATACTTGATCATATTTGGGATATCATCAGGGCTGCCAACAATCATATCGCCCGGACAGAACCGTGGAAACGGGCAAAACAGAACGACATGAACGCGGTGAAAAGTATTCTGAACGATATCTGGAAGGCCCTCAGAATGACGGCATTATTGCTCTATCCTTTTATGCCTGATACCGCAGAAAAAATGTGGAAACAGATCGGTCTTAAATCGCTTTTTGAAGAAGCTACAGGGCATGTTACGGATAAAACGGGCCCTTCAGAAGTTTTTTTCTGGAACTGGCGTCCCGGATATGTTACGGCAATTGCAAAGGGAGAGCAGCTCTTTCCACGGATTGACCGGCCAAGAGGGCAGGCGCATGCTGCGGTCACCACAGGCAGACAGAAAAAATCTGAAGTCGAATCTGGGACCATGATAGGAATAGATGATTTTTCAAAGGTTGAATTAAAGATCGGAAAGGTTTTGAGTGCTGAACGTGTTCAGGGCTCAAAAAAATTAATAAAGATGAAGGTTAACACGGGTGAAGAACGTCAGATCGTTGCAGGTATAGGGGCGGCCTATCGACCCGAGGATCTGACGGGGAATAAGCTTGTGGTGGTTACGAACCTTCAACCGGCCAGAATTATGGGAGTTGACTCGAACGGAATGATTCTTGCTGCGACCGATGCCGCGGGAACCCCGGTGATCATTATACCTGAAAAAGATATCAGCGAAGGTTTAAAAATACGATAACGAATACCGTTTAATCAGTTTCCTGACAAACCACCGGTACATACGTGCTATCCGGATCAGAAATGGAAAATTTATAGCTGGGCAGTTATCCAATGGTCAAAGAAAATCAACGGAATGCGTAGACATGACGAGGCAGGAAACCGAAGCGGGCCGTCCTGCCGTCACGCTCATTACTTGCGGAATTCTCTGCTCGTTGCATTAATATGCACAAGAATTTGAGGTATAACGACTGTCTGTCCGTTATGCATAAAGCTCAGAGAGACTTTAATTGCAGAAGGAAGATAGTCCTTTTCATCGGCATCCCATTCACTTGACCAGCTTCCTTCTGTTTCATCTTCAGGGATATCAAAGTATTCAAATGTGAT
>JBFGJU010000120.1:0-6170 GCA_041577035.1 Thermodesulfovibrionales bacterium
ACGGCGAAACGCCGGACATTTACTCTCTTCCGGACTGCAGGAATGGTATCAGTTTCGTTCGAGACTTTTTTATTTCCTTTTTTCATTGTCAGGATATTCCGGTGTTTTCAGTCCTACCCATTGACCTGCGATAAAGAATGAGTCATTTCCTTTTTCGATGCGCAGTTCTTCACCAACAACATATTATATAAAAAATATAATGTTATTTTTCATCTGGCACTTCGGGCGAATAATGGGACGTTCCTGAGAGAAATGCCTGTATGGAGAAAATGAGCAGAGATACAAGCCCCCAGACAAGGCCCACAACTACCCCCGCATCAACAATTCCGCGCCACGGCTGAGGCAAAAAACGAACCAGCACAATCAACAGAATAATCCCCACGGTCACCATAATCGAAGTAATCTGTCTCCTTTTGGTTGCATGGAGGAATGCCATGCAAAAGAGCGGTCCGAGCAGTATGTGCACAGTGTTCGTATGGTTTAACAGATACTGTGCCCGAGCTGCCACCCGTGGAGAGAACTGTTTCTGGAATCCTTTATACCCTTCTGCATACGCCATGAAGACAGTGAAACATACAAGACAGACCCAGTGGTACCAGAGGAGATCGTATGAGAATGATTCAAGTGAGACTAAAGACAGTCTGTAAATCGCGCTCCCAAGCAGCAGAAATATACCGGATAAACCCCATACAGCTCCAAATAAGCCCATATGATCCTTTCAAGCGTAAACGTGTGGCATAAATATTTTCCGGTGGATATTATGATAACAGTTTTGCCTCTGGATTGCTTGCCCGGATATGATGTCCAGAAACGCCGCCTTATTCTTTCTGCCGGTATGGAGGTATGCGAAAAAAAGACAGATGATCGGTGATTATTTGCCCATACGAAACATCCTGGTTTCGGGATACAGTCCTTTCCAGACAAACCAGTACGTAGTTATATAATCGATATTGTTATTTTTACTGTCCGTAATTATAAGGAAGCCGGTCTTTTTGTCAAAAGTAAACGTGATGTTTTTGCCGGATACGCGATCCGAAAGAGCTGTCTCTTTTCTTAACAGGTCAATCGGATAGGCCTTTGCTTCACCATCGATTGTTATGCCTGCAATGAGCTCTTTTTCTTTCTCGTCCGGGCCTCCTTTAAAAAAAGAAAACAGGCCTTTTTTCCTCTTATAATAATTCTCATATGGATCGCGATTGTAATTTCGTATATGACCAGTATCCGTAGAAAGCACCTCGGTTTCGGGAAAGCGTTTTTTCCATTCATGCCATGTCATTACTGTCGAAGGAAGAACGGCAAGTCTGGTCCCGGTCATCGGACCGGTAACAGCTTCCCTCCTGACCTGAGACCAGAGAGATGATGTCTGATGGTCATACATCAGGAGATTGCCTTTATAGAGAAGTCCGCTCACTCCAAACGTTACTGTTGTGCCGGAAATGTTCCGGTCATACACGATGCCGGAAAAAGCAAGAGGTCACCAGCTTACGAGAACAGGGATATCATCAAATTTCAGATTGACCAGTTCATGCCATGACATGATTTTGATCGGAAAGGCGCGGGCAATACCGTTAAGGAAGACACCTAATATCATTTCATCTCCCTGTATAAAGTCGGCCTTATCAGCCGTAACAAACTTCGGGTCAAACAGGGCAGGGATGCCATCTCTGGGAGGCCCTCCTGATTGTATCTCATCCACGGGGATATTGTGTTTGGAGAAATCCCAGCTGCTTGCGAACCCGTTGAGTGATGGAAATGCAAAAAGAATTATTACGATGATGAACACATATACTGATGGAGATATTCGATTAGATGAGAACATTCCATTTAGACCAATGCTTGCCCCTGGTATTTTTTTGATAGATCGCACAGCCTTCAAAATTACCGCCGCAGTATTTTATTGCTGCTTCAGTATATCTGCTCCCGGTATCGCATACATAACAGTCTTCAAACGGATCCTCAATGAATGGACAAAATTTCCTTGTCTCTTCGGAAGAATGTGCTGTTCTCTTTTTAAGTGACATTGTATACAGATGTAAAAAATGTTCTGTTTCTTTCAGGCCTATATAACGGAATGACTTTCAAAATATATGCCAGACGTCGGGCAGATGAAATCCTTTTTCAAATCCAGTAAAATCAGATAGTTTACTTACCATTCAGAACACTTTGCCGGGCGGATCCTGGAAAACCATGTATCATGATACAGAACTGTGCTATTACAGTCATGTGCCATGACACAGCAGATTAAAGAGTCAGAACTGAAATGAGAGACAAAAAAGAGTGGCTGGGAAAAACAGGTAAGGTGCGAACAGAATGGAGCAGAGAGAACAGAAAAGCGACACTATACCGGTAACGGGATAAGAAGACTGTTACTTTTTTTCTGCCATGACGATCATGCGGTTCGTCATGCACCCGTAGTCACCCTGGCTTTCACGGCACATGAAATCCTTCTCAAAGAAGACAGAAGAAAATCCAGCTGCCTTGAGAAAGCCGGTAATTTTTTCAGGGCTGTACAGCCTGACACAGTACGATCTATCCCTGATGCATCCCTGAGTTGCCGAATGAACGGTTTCTCTGCTTACAATAATATCTTCGCCGAGTGATCTGATGCGGTTGACGGTGAGCTCCTTGTCAATCTGATGAGAAGAATGGGCCTTAAAGTTCTTCAGAACATAATTCCTGTCAGGAAGATCAAGTAAAAGTGTTCCTCCCTGCTTCAACAGGCGAAATGCCTCATGCAGAATTTTCCTGTTCTCTCCTTCATCGGGAAAATAGCCAAAGGAACTTGCCAAAATAAAGATATAGTGAAAACGGTTTTCAGACAGACCCGTATTTCGTGCATCTCCCTGAATGAAGGATACGTTTAATTTTTCTTTTCGAGCCTCCCTGGTTCCAATGTCTATAAGGTATGAAGAGTAGTCCAGAACAGTGATATCGGAATATCCTCTCCTTGCCAGCTCTCTTGAATGTCTTCCCTGTCCTCCGCACATATCAAGAATTGATGATGAGTCATGAATTCCCAATACCTTTTCGAGAAAGGTGACTTCCCTGCAGGTCAGGTCGTAATCGCATACGGATCTGGCATCAGTTCGCAGATAGAGATCATCAAACAGATATTTCCACCAGTTTCCGTCTATCCTGATTGCCCTATCCATCAGTCCCAAAACCGAATAATCCGTCAGAAGCGAAGATTGCAGCAGTACCCCGCCATGGCTGGGAACGAATAATATCGAGCTCCTCAGGTTCAATAGTAACGATATGTTCCAGCTCGCCAGCCAGCCACATCTGCTCCATTGTTTTGCAGTCAGACCATATGTGAGCGCAATAGGATTCGAGCTCCCGTATCTGTTCCGGAGTTATCAGTCGTGGTCTGATAGCAATCTTTATGGGACCAAGGACATAAGTAAACCTGCGTTCCATCGCCATAGTCCTCTGATCTTCAACAGCGGAGTACACATCACCAAACTGCATCTTCATTATGGCGTCATTTATCTGTTCTGTTGCATGACGTATGCCAATGCCAGAGCGGAGTACGGCAAGAGGCTGCACTCCGCCACCGCTTCCCACGTTTGTTGGAATTGATCCGTATCTGTTTAAAAAGCCGAATAATCCCTTAGGGCCGAACAGGCATCTGAAATCTGTCTGGCGGTTAGCCAGAATGAGTTGTTTCTGTTCGAGATCAAGCTCGGGAATATGTTCTGACCATATGTCAAACGGTACCTTTTTTTGAACAATATATGCTCCGTATTGTGTGCCGTCGAGAGCCTGCTGAATAATTCCATCGACATCCGTATGGATTCCTCCGACGCAGACCCCTTTTCCCGAATAACCGCGCTCAGGTTTGAGTACAAGATGTTCCCAGTTGGAACGGGTCCACTCCACGAGGTCCCCTATCTGTTCACCTCCGGGGCCGAGCGTTTTGCGCGGATAGAACTGACGCGTCCAAGGTGTTCGCTGAATGACGTCCGGGTGAAAACGTGCGGACAGGTTCTGGCTCGTGAGCACTTCGAACATGCTTTTTGCATTTATGGGTTCGGTCCCTCTCGGATTAATTACCCTGCCTTCACGTACAGCCTGAAGTAGCGGTAAAAGATTATATTTCCTGTGCAGGCTCAGAAGCACATCTGTATTGAAATCCATAAAAATTGCCGATATCGGCTGGTCTTTCCAGCAAACACGGCCATTACAAAGTTCGAGTTCATACGGTGCGATGAGGATGCCGGAGATTCCTTCGAGTGCATCCAGGTGATGAGCCAGATTCTGGTTCTCAACAACGTCGTCGAGCGTCTCTTCTTCAGCGACAACTGCTATCACAGCATCTTCTGATCCGCGTTTTGCACCATGACATTCCTTAAGCATATCCATAAATCCGTAAACCGGATAGAGGAGGGGATGGTCAAAGTCCAGATCGATAGCAGGCAGTGCTCTCTGAAAATGTCTTTCCCATATAACCTTGCCGATCTCCTGTGTGATTCGCTGATAATCCCACCCCCCGGGACTTCCAAGGTTCCATTCAGAATGATAACCGGTAAACGTTTTCAATAAAATACTCCTTTGAGAACAGTACGATTTTGTGAGAAAAAATGTGATTATGTTTATTATATATTTTCTGCCTGAAAATAATTAAGTACTGCCACGATCATTTTTATCAGAAAAACAGAAGCGGAGAAGGTCTGAGAACAGAATTTCGCCCTGATTTAGAACGGTCTTGACAAACTGATTAAGCCTTCCATCGCCGTAATGCTCCGTCAGTCTCATAAACCGCTGCAAGCCGATCGTATAACATAACTGGTAACCCGGTTGTAACGTATATTTCTTAACAGTTGATAGGGCCCGTGTATGGCTCATGCCGATATGTGAGAGATATCGTGCGGCTGCATGTACGTCGAGCTTATCTGTCTGTAAGCCGAGATCGACCTTTCCCCGAAGTGCTCGCCAGAGCCGCCGTTTTGCAAGCAGAAAGCGGTCTTGCGGTGCGGCAAAATAGCCGGTACGCAGCAACAATTCTTCTGCAAAACAGGCCCACCCTTCGTAAAAGATCGGCTGCTCAAAAGCGCGCCGTAACGGACGCGGATGGTTCAAACGGTATATGTCAAGAAGGTGATGGCCAGGAAAGGTTTCATGTGCAGACAGCATCCTGTAGTCGCGATGATATTCTGTTTGAGACTCTTTAGAATCGTGTGCATTTAATATATGAAATGTACCTCCGCCGGGTGGATATTTGAGGGGAATGCTGTAACTTGAAGAAGATCGAACTGCTGAAAGGAAGAGTGGTACGGGAGCAACTTTTACCCTATATGAAGAAAGGACATCACTCGACAGAAAACCCTGTTCAACGCAATGATTGCCAAGACAATCTACCTCTTCCTGATACAATCCGATAAGCCCTTTTGTACCCATTTCAGGAAGAGGGATGTGATTGAGAGCACTGCGAAGCTCTTCGAAGGAGGGATTTCGGGCGGTCCAGTGAGGGACAAAGCGACTCGCTTCTCTGTTCATTCTTTTTTTCATTTCATCTATCTCCAGATCCAGAAGATCGTTTGTCTCTTTCGTAGATGATTCAGTGAAAATGTGAAATCCGGCTATTCGCTCAAACTGAGTATCAGGAAGGAGAAAGTCATGTCGGGTAGTTAGGCCGAGGAGCATATCTTCAAAACGGTCAAGCGCGGGAAAAGTTTTTTTCAGCTCAGGTAATCTTTTCTCAAGCAGCATGATATAGGTTCTCGTATCTGAAATCATATCGAGAGCAATATCACGAAACAGAACGGGCACGATCTTCAGATTACGGCATGCCTGTTCAAGGAAGGCTGGCAGAGTTTCTGCCCGTTCATGTGCGGCATGGGGATCTTCAGATTCAATGGCTTCAGCCAGTCCAAGAGAAGCAATAGATAGATAAAGAGTAGGCTGATATTCCCATGGTCTGATATCGGAGAACTGCTCGTAAAGCGTAACGACCAATTTTCTGAGAATCATGAAATCGGTTTGCACATCAGGCTCGCTTTTGTCGGGACGGATGATGTCGATTCTGGATTTCCATGACGAAAGTTTCATAATGACTTCTGAAACAGAATCCGGGGAAAAATCATCCCATTTTTTCCATATCGGATGTGATAATCGTACCTGCGGGAAATAGTAAAATTCATCACTTGCACATGCCACGGGAAAGTGTCGTG
>JBFGJU010000121.1:0-6162 GCA_041577035.1 Thermodesulfovibrionales bacterium
ACGGCATTCTCTATCTCAATCCGGGGAGCGCAGGTCCCCGCAGATTCACCCTGCCGGTTACGGTTGCTGTACTCCAGATCAAAGGGAAAATGCTTGATCCTCATATAGTTACATTAAACGTCTGATGTTTTAATGTAGCCGACTGTGCAAAGAGTATAAACGTATGACGGCAGACGTTCCTCTCGGCATCTCTGCGATCAAGAGAATATTTAGTTTTATTAATAACTGTAATTACCCAATTGACACGAATAATCGTTCGTGTGATAGTGTAAAGAGAGAAGTAGATATGAGGCACGGAAATATTAAAGACAGATATGTGCCTTATACGGGAGGTAACAACATGACTACCGTAGGAAAACTGCTGGAAGAAAAGCCATCTCATCTATGGTCAATCTCTCCGGAGGCGACAGTCTTTTCGGCTCTGGAACTGATGGCAGAAAAAAATGTTGGTGCATTGCTAGTGATGGATTCGGGAAAGCTTGTCGGTATTTTTTCTGAACGTGATTATGCACGAAAAGTAATTTTAAGAGGAAAAGCTTCAAAGGAAACATATGTTCATGAGCTCATGACACGGGAAATCCTGTATGCGACAAATTCTATGACCATGCACGACTGTATGGCGTTAATGACGTCAAAGAATATACGTCATCTACCAGTGCTGGAAAAGGATAAGGTTGCGGGAATAATTACAGTCCTGGATGTAGTGAGAAGAATTATCAGTGAGCAGGCAGTTACCATAAATGATCTTCAGCAATACATAACCGGAGATGATTATGTCTCCGCACACGTTAACAGAACGGGAACATAGAGGATCAGGATAAGCGGTTTTCCGGCTCCCTGGTTTGTACTGGTTGGGGAACGTCCTCATGATAATACCAGCCTTATGACTGTAAAGGGCAGGGAATCTCCTTGCCTTATCGCAACCAACATCTTCTTTTGAACATCTATTGCTATAAAAATAAAAATTGTATTTTTCCTGTTCTTTATATTACTCTTGAAAAGTAATTTCTAAGGCTTTAGAACAGCTATGTACTGCGAATATTTTGGCTTAAAGGAAATGCCTTTCTCGATTGCCCCTGATCCCCACTATCTCTATATGAGTGAAAAGCATCGGGAGGCCCTGGCACATTTATTATACGGAGTGCGAAGTGACAATGGATTTGTGCTACTGACCGGAGAAGTAGGAACCGGGAAAACGACCGTATGCCGGTGTTTCATGGATCAGATTCCCGACAATACTGATATTGCCTTTATCTTAAACCCGAAAATTACGGTTGAGGAATTGTTGGCAACCATATGCGATGAGCTTGACATCGCTTATGCGAAGGATTCAGGCAGTAATAAAGTTATGGTTGACCGCATTAACGATTATCTGCTGAATGCTCACGCGAGGGGGCGCAATACCTTGCTTATTCTTGAGGAGGCGCAAAATCTGAGTCCTGATGTTTTGGAGCAGGTACGTCTGCTTACGAACCTGGAGACTGACGAACGGAAGCTGCTTCAGATAATAATGCTGGGACAACCCGAACTCAAGGCATTACTGTCTCGCCCACACATGCGACAGCTTTCACAACGAATCACAGCACGCTATCATCTGGATGCGCTCTCGAGAGATGAAGTCGCTGCCTATATATCCCATCGTCTCCAGGTGGCGGGCGGGCGGCCAAAACTCTTTCCCCAGGCGATAACTGATACGGTATATGAATTGAGTGGCGGTGTCCCAAGAGTAATTAACCTTTTGTGTGACCGTGCATTGCTTGGCACGTATGTACTGGGGAAAGATAACGTCGACAGAAAAACATTGGATGTTGCGGCCCAGGAAGTGCTGGGAGTGGAACAGGAGCACGTACCATATAGCAGGAAATCTCTTTGGGTATTAGCTGTCCTGGTGCTTGTTATGGCCGGCGGATTAATAGGTCAGGCTTTTTATAATCCGTATAAATATGCGACAAAGGCGATGACAAAAAATTCTCCTGCAGTACTTCAGAGCGTGAATGCAACAGAGAAGAACGTCGATAATATGCCATTGGATTCTATCGAGTGGTCATCAGAACAACCGGTGTCTGCAAGCAAACTGCTGGCGTACAAAGCCCTGTTCAGGCAATGGGGCCTGAATTTACATCTGAAGAAAGACAGTACGGCCTGTCAACAGGCTGAAGTAATGGGCTTGCGGTGCCTCTTTAAGCGCGGCAGTCTGGGAAGTGTACGGAACTTAAACAGGCCTGCTGTCTTCACTTTTTTTGGCCGAGAGGGACAGGAGTTTTATGGCACATTAATAAAACTCACAGGCAATGCAGCAACATTTGTAATAGGTACTGAAGAAAAGACGGCAGATATTAATGAACTCCAATCTCTCTGGTACGGGGAATACAGCCTGCTGTGGCGTAACCCTGAAAACTATGATAATAAAATGATAAAACCGGGGGACCGCAATCCTACAATCAGATGGATGGACGATCAGCTTGCCGTGCTCAACGGACGTAATACACAAACTCAGGGAAGTAGTGTATATAGGGGAGAGCTGGTCAGAGAAGTCATGGAGTTCCAGCGTAACGAAGGTTTGGTAGCGGATGGGATTGTTGGACCTCAGACAATCATTCGTATAAATTCCGCAACGGACAAGTCTGTTCCGAAGATTATCACATTGCAGGAAACAAACTGAGATGTCTTTTATTCTTGATGCATTAAAAAAAGCAGACAGAAAACGAAAGAGGGGTGAAGTGCCGGAACTCCTTACAATGCATGATGCTGAGATAACGCGCTCGCAAAGAAAGACATGGTGGCTATACATTATCATCGGCGTTTTGTTGTTGAGCTCAGGCGTCTTTTTATGGTGGTTGAAACCGTGGCAGACAGCTCCGTGGGAGAGTATAGCGCCGGCAGTACCGGACGTTGGGGACGAGCGCGCGCAGACAACGTCGGCTGATGGATCAGGAGAAGGCGCTGTGACAGCCAAATCCCGTCAGGTGGTAAAAGAGCATGCTGTTGAAACAGACGCTGACGTGTCTAAGGGAGACCTTATGCGTAAGCGGCTGGTTTTTGCCCCGATAAAGACCGATAAACCTGTTCATTCTTCCCATAGGCCGGGTACCGACGCTAGGGAGACAAAACCGAAAAACAATACGATCTATAATCCTGAAGAACTGCCGTATTCCATTCAAGAGGACCTTCCGGAGCTGATTATAACCGTCCATCTCTACTCTGATGATCCGAGTTCCCGAATGATTAATACCTATGGAAAAACCGTGAAGGAAGGACAGGCGGTTACGGATGATCTGAAACTCGAAGAAATCACTCCCGACAGTGTCATCTTCAATTATAAGGGGTACAAATTTCGCAAGAAACTTTTTTAGCACAGCCTCCTGTTCGATCTTTTGTGCTCATGTTACGCGATATATAATAGTTCTTTGGAACAGACTGTTAAGGCAGGATATAACCGAAACACTGGCTTTTTGGAATGTTGTGATAACACATTCGACCTATATAAAAAATGGAAATATCAAAAACCTATGACATCATAGTTGTTGGCGCGGGTCATGCAGGATGCGAGGCTGCCCTTGCCTCTGCCCGTCTTGGTTTGTCAACCTGTATCCTCACAATGAACATTGATACCATTGCGCAGATGTCCTGCAACCCTGCAATCGGGGGGGTGGCAAAAGGCCACCTCGTAAGGGAGATTGATGCCCTTGGTGGTGAGATGGCAAAGATAACTGATAAAGCCGGCATACAGTTCAAGATGCTGAACAAGTCAAAAGGGCCTGCGGTCTGGTCACTGCGTTCTCAGTCGGACCGGGTTACCTACCGTCTCAAAATGAGACAATCCCTTGAACTGCAGGAACGTCTGGATATTAAACAGGCAACTGCTGAAGAAATCCTGGTTGAAGATGGAATGGTAAGGGGGGTAAGGACGTCACTTGGGATTGTATTTGGAGCTCGGGCAGTAATCGTTACGACTGGTACGTTCTTGAAAGGACTGATGCATGTTGGACAGGAAAGCTTTGCTGCAGGGCGGGCAGGAGAATTCCCCTCTCTGGGACTCTCTGATTGCCTCAGAAAGATTGGATTACAGATCGGCCGGCTCAAAACCGGGACGCCACCGAGACTGGATGCAAAAACCATTGATTTTGCTAAGACCGAACCGCAATGGGGTGATGATCCACCCATTCCCTTTTCACACAGTACAGAGAAGATTGAAAATCCCCAGCTTCCCTGCTACATAACGTATACGAATGAAAACACTCATCACATTATTCACAAGAATCTGTACCGTTCAGCACTGTATAGCGGAAAAATCACCGGGATCGGGCCGAGGTATTGCCCGTCCATAGAGGATAAGATTGTTCGTTTTGCCGAACGTGAGCGGCATCAGATATTTCTTGAGCCCGAGGGCATTGAGACAAAAGAATACTATGCAAACGGCATATCAACAAGCCTTCCTTTTGAGGTCCAGATGGAATTTATCAGGACGATTCACGGCCTTGAGGACGTTGAGGTTATGAGGCCGGCATATGCGATCGAATATGATTTTGTTTTTCCGACCCAGTTGAGGCACTCGCTCGAGACAAAAAAAATTAAAGGGCTTTTTCTGGCAGGTCAGATCAATGGAACATCCGGTTATGAAGAGGCTGCTGCACAGGGCCTTATGGCTGGCGTCAATGCGTCTCTTCAAATCATGGGCAGGAAGCCGCTTGTGCTCGGCAGGCACGAAGCATACACAGCGGTTATGATAGACGATTTGATAACAAAAGGAACCAGTGAGCCGTACCGGCTCTTCACGTCCCGGGCAGAATACCGGCTGCTCTTGAGACATGATAATGCAGATATGAGACTCATGGACAAGGGATGGGAGATCGGGCTTCTCACGGCGGATATCCATAAAACGTTCAGGCGAAAAAAAGAATGGATACAGAAGGAGATAAGGCGGCTAAACAAACAGCGGATAAAGCCTCATGAAATCAACAGAACTCTGAAGAAGCTAAAGACGTCAGTGATTGATGACGATGTTACTCTGGCCCAGCTCCTCAAAAGGCCCGAGGTAACATACAAAGTAATACAGGGCCATGCACCCCCTGACAGGCAGATCGGTGTTGAAGCAGAAGAGCAGGTTGAAATTCAGGTTAAATATGAGGGATATATAACACGTCAAATTGCATCAGCAGAAAAATTGACGAGACTTGAAGACAAGGCTATCCCTGAAGCAATAGACTACCGGGGAATTAAGGGGATTTCTCATGAGATCCTTTCGAAACTTGAAGAAGTGAGACCTGAAAATGTTGGGCAGGCGGGCAGAATACAGGGCATGACCCCGGCGGCTCTTTCACTTATTGTCATTACGGTAGAAAAAATGCGGCGTTCAAAAGTTTCACCTACCCTTGTTCTTCCAGAATGAAAGGTCATTCATCATCTGTTTAAGAAGCTGAAAAAAAGTCATTTTTCCGGCTTCTTTGCATCTGCATTCAGCGTCGTGAACATGATCCGCGCTCTGTTCTTTAGTGTGCCTGTCTTTTATATTTTTTGTGTTGGGATCGGCGTTTTTTTGATTTTCATTTTGCATGATGGATACCTGTAATAATATTTTTTTCAATCAGCATATTTTTTATATTAACATCAAAGGCATGAAATATATAAATATACGGCCTGCCGCATTCGTTGCTTTGATTGCATTCTCTGTTGTTCGCCGGCGGATCAGCCTTTTTCGAGCAGCACTGCATGACTGAGCGCAACAGGGGAGGTATCCCTCTTAATGAATCCTGTGGCCTGCGCAAGAGAAACCTCCTGCTCGAATTGATCGCGGGAAACATGAAATTTCGGTTCTGTTATTAATAAGAGACCATGCGGCTTCACTATGGCATGCAGTTGTTCAAGAAATTTCTTTTTGTCAGGTGTCTCATGAACCACCCAGAATGTCAAAACAAAATCGGACAGCTCGCTCACCGTGATATTGTCTGCGGAACAAAGCTCTGTTGTAATAATAGATGATAACCCGTGTTTCTTTGCCCGCTTCTCCACGGTACTCAGCATTTTCTCCTGAATATCCACTGCGATAACCTTGCCGGTCCCGGTAACCATGCGTGCCAGACCGAGAGAAAAATATCCCATTCCGCAGCCAATGTCCGCAACAGTCATGCCGGGTCTTACCATGGATGCAAATATTTTTTCCGG
>JBFGJU010000122.1:0-6158 GCA_041577035.1 Thermodesulfovibrionales bacterium
ACCTCTCCTTCGAGAAAGACGGTTGTCCTGATCAATTTTTCATGTTCGTGCTCCATACTTTCGTCCTGATCTCTTGTTATAACCATACCATATGTACAGCAGCAGTGGTAAACAGGCTCCGATTTCTGCTACAGTTAACCAATATGCATTTCATGAAAATAACAGCCTTATCCAATTCAAAGATCAGTGAAGTCCTCGAAATAAAGAACAGGAGAAAGAAGCATTCACCGCATGCCTTTCTGGTCGAAGGCCCACACCTTATCGAAATGTATCTACAGTCGCGATTTAAGCCGGTTACCGAATATCGCATGGCACAAGTCTTCCTGACAGCAGATTTCCTCAGGAAAAAGAGCGGGCGGAAACTGCTGAAAGACCTTTCTCATGACACAAACAAAATTTTTGAAGTTACGAATACCATACTCGCTAAAATCTCGGACACAGAAACACCACAGGGTATTATTGCAGTAGGATCGTGCCGCCCTCCTGCTCTCTCTGATCTCAGGCTCAAGGAAATCCCTCTGTTGGTCGTTATCGACCGGATCCAGGATCCCGGAAACCTCGGCACTATCATTCGCACTGCTGATGCATGCGGCTCTGATGGAATTATTCTTTTCCCCGGAACATGTGATGTATTTACACCGAAGACAGTACGGTCAACAGCGGGGAGTATTTTTAATATACCTGTGGTAAATACTGACCTGAATACGCTCATAGACTGGGCTCAAAAAAAGAGGATTTCTATAGCAGTTGCCGCTGCCCGGGCAGCATTATCTGTATATACCACAGACCTCACACAGCCTCTGGCTGCTGTTTTTGGCAGTGAGGCACACGGAGTAAGCACACGGATACAACAGGCTGCTTCATTATCTCTGCATATTCCAATATATGGAAAAGCAGAAAGCCTGAATGTTGCATCAGCTGCTGCTGTTTTGCTCTATGAGACACTGCGACAGAGAAACCGTGTGCCGCAAGGTTTTTCTTGAGACTTGGATAACGGTTATCGCGCCAAGAATAATCCGGGCATATTGTTTAGACGTTACTGTTCTTACTAAATCTGATAACACAAAACAGGAAATTCTGTGCCTTCGCAAGAACCCGCACAATAAACGTCAGGGAATCACGTAATGAAGCTGGCCTGCAATGATTCCAGAAGACTTTCGACCTGTTCCACCGTCAGCGGTCTGTAAAACATGTATCCCTGGCCATATTGGCAATTCATATCCCTTATCTCTTTCAGCTGATCTGCTCCTTCCAGACCCTCTGCTACTACATCGAGGTTCAGGGTATGCGCCAGCGATGCGATTGTTCTGACAATTTCCCGGTTTTCATTATCTGACAACATTTTCATGACAAATGAACGATCGATTTTCAGTGCGTTCACCGCAAAGCGGTTCAGGTAACTCAGAGACGAATATCCTGTTCCAAAATCATCGATATGAATATGAATACCCATATCTCTTAATTTTCTTATCATTGCAGTTGCGTGTGCATCGTCTGCCATTATGACGCTTTCTGTAATTTCCAGGGTCAGACAACAGGCGTCAAGACAATGACTGTGTAATGCCCGTTCAACCTTTGCTGCAAAGTCCACATCAAGAAATTGTTTCGCCGATATATTCACGCTCATATTCAGCATATCTGTTGCATACTTTTTTTGCCACACGTTAATCTGCCTGCATGCTTCTTCAAGAATCCATTCGCTGATCGGGATGATCAGGCCTGTCTCCTCGGTAATTGGAATAAAATCCGCCGGATAAATAATGCCATGTTTTGGATGGTTCCAGCGTATTAACGCCTCAAAACCGATAACCTGTTCGGTATTCAGTTCTATAATCGGTTGATAGTGAAGTATGAATTCGTCATGTTTAAGAGCTTTACGAAGGTCGTTTTCAAGCTGAAGTCGGCCCATTCTGCTTGAGTAGAGCCTTTGATCGAAAACCTCACAGTTGGCCTTCCCAAGAGATTTTGCCTGATACATAGCCATTTCTGCATCCCGCATAACATCTTCAGTCTGCTCATAACCCGTGGAGCAGAATGCGATTCCAATACTTGACGACGTGTAGATTTCCTGTCCGTTGATATGAAAAGGGCGTTTAATCATATTTTGAATTCGCGTTGTAATCGTGTCTACCTGTGCCCGGTCTTCAATATCTTCAATTAATACTGCAAACTCATCGCCACCGAGACGCGCTATGGTATCACCCGGGCGAACAGATACTGTCAGTCTTTCAGCAATATGGATCAACAGCTGATCACCTGTTGAATGCCCCAGGCTATCATTCACGACCTTGAATCGATCCAAATCCAGAAACAATACAGCTGAAAGGTATTTCGCAGTTTCTTTCTTGCGCTTCATGATACGTTTCAGCCGTTGATCCAGCCGGTCCATGAACAGGGCGCGGTTCGGGAGACCGGTTAGAGCGTCGTGAAAGGCATCGTGCAGCAACTGTTCTTCAGCCTGTTTTCTTTCCGTAATGTCTGTCTGTGATCCGGCAAAACGGAGAGGATTCCCAGCTTGATCGTACACAGCCAAACCCCTGTTAAAGACCCAGAGATATCTGCCGTCTTTGTGCCTGATGCGATATTCACAACCGAACTGAGGTGTATGGCCCTCCAGATGTCCCGAGATTCTCACTTCCAGCTGCTGGCGGTCATCCGGATAAACCAGATCAAACCAGGCGTCGGGATGCGATCCGATATCCCCATCATCATAACCAAGCATTGCTTTCCACCGGTTCGAATAAAAAACCGAATTCTTTCTGAGGTCCCAGTCCCAGAGCCCATCATTCGCGCCACGTGCTGCCAGGGCATACCGCTCATTGCTTTCTCTCAGTTTTTGTTCAATTTTGGAGCGCTTTATTACTTCATTATGAAGGTCTTGATATCCTTTGTCGAGTGATCTGCTCATTTCATTGAACGTCTCTGCGATCTTTCCGAATTCTGTTGTGTCGTCAACAGTAACAGTATATCCGAGCTCACCCTTTGTAACCGCGCGTGCGGCTTCTTCAAGCTTTTTTATCGGTCGTATTATTGACAGAGAAAGCCGTGCTGAAATCAAGACACCCAGAATAGCCGACAAGAAAGTGGTAAGCACGATAATAGTTTTCGCCTTATTAATCCTTCCAAATGCAGCGCCGGTCACCAGAGCCAGTTTCTTGCTGGCCCTGGAAGACATATTTCCTGTCATGATAAACAGGTCATTACCTAAAATAGCAGCGGAGTTTCTCAGGTCATCAATTCTTTCTTTGTTTGCAGCCGCAGTAATATAAAAACTCATGGCACGCTGATAGGCTCCAATCTTTTCCTGCATCTCATCGAGTTTGCCGTCTATGGATTTCTCATGGTGACATGCCGAACATGTCTGTGCTGATAATTCCAGTTTCGCGACATGATCGACAATCGTATCAAGTTCCTGGCCGGCGGGGGTGTGGACCGTATAAAGGTCTGACTGAACTCCCTGCAGGCTTATTATCAGTGCCTTGCGAAGATCCTCTATCTCATGCAGCTTGATGAGACTGTTGATTTCCTTAAGCGTCGTTTGCATGTAAAGCCCGGCTATCATAGCCCCGGCAGCAAATACCACAAAAAGCGGAAGGATGAATAAAATGATTTTCCGCTGCATCCTATGAATCGCCTTTTATTTTCAATATATTGTTTCTCACAGACTTTTCCCCTCGGCACAAAGAAACCCACCCGAAAGAGCAGGTTTCTTTCCTGCACGCTTCGACAGCCCCTCTATCCTTCGACACGTTTACCGGCCTTTGGCGGGCTAGGACAGGTGGCTTTGTGTCCCCCGGGTTCCCGGAGTTTACCCTTTTGGTCCTCATCATTATCTTTCGTATCGGTATTAATATTTGCAATTAATATGCCAAAAACAAGCCACAAAATGCTTAACGTATTGATTTTAAGAGATTATTGTTGTTTTTGTCCGGTATCCAGAGAAAAAATAAGCAGATTTAAGGTGATATATAGGGGGTTTTAACTCACCAGAAGGATAGGATACAGCACGTCCGAAAGATTTGATGTCAAAAAACCGTTACAAGAGGGTATTTTTTGTCAGCCGCTGAAGACAGCTGCTCTGTTCGCATCTCAAAATTCCTTGAAAACCTTTGCCAGTGAGTCTCCGGCCACATGCATATGGAACTCATTAAAGTACCCGAACGGTGTCACCATAACAGTATATCCCGTTCTTTCAAGCCTCTCCCGTACATCATCAAGCATGCGACGCGCAAATTCAGGAGACGATTTCGTTGATGAAAGATGATTAAAAGAATGAAGAACAATATTTTTCGTCTTAAATTTTCCCGCAAGCCACTTTGCATTCTTCACAAACTTCTGGACAACACTGCTGTATTTTTCCTCGTCCTCTGCTTCGCAATGGAAGAATATAACCACGGCATCTGATACTGCCTCTTCCTTTTCAACAGCAGGCGCAGAGTCCAGACTTTTTGAAGCTGTTTTATACCACCACTCATTTGTAAAGAACAGTAACAGTTTCACATTATGTTCCTTTTCCGGATAACCCCTGTCCTCCTGTCGAAAAACAATTACAAATATTATATCATTACGGTAATGGATAACAGCTTCCTGACCGAATCGCTCACCGTTGCCGTAAGAGCTGCGCATCGCGCAGGTGAGGTGATTATGAATAATCTCGGCCGGCTTTCCACTGCTGACGTACAGTCAAAAGATGCCTTTGACTTTGTGACCAATGTTGATAAATTGTCAGAATCCATCATCATGCAGACAATCCGGGAAAAATTCCCCTCTCACTCATTTCTCGCTGAGGAAACGCTGCAGGAGAAAGAAAATGGTCACTATCGATGGATCATTGATCCGCTTGACGGTACTACGAACTATATACATGCCTTCCCGGTTTTTTCTGTCTCGATCGCTCTACAGTATAAAGGCTCGATAATCCTCGGCGTTATATTCGACCCTCTACGCGATGAACTCTTCCACGCACTGAAGGACAAAGGCTGCTTTTTGAACAATACGCGGGTTCAGGTATCCTCAACCGCTTCTCCGGACAGGAGCCTTATTGCCACTGGGTTTCCTTTCAGAAAAAAGGCTTTGATTGACGCTTATCTTGACGCCTTTAAGAAAGTCTTTTCCCGTGTGAGTGATATCAGGCGAGCCGGTTCTGCAGCACTTGATTGTGCCTATCTTGCATCTGGGAGATGCGAGGGATTCTTTGAACTGAATCTAAGCACCTGGGATATCGCGGCGGGGAGCCTTCTGATCACAGAAGCCGGGGGCATCATTACTGATTTTGGAGGAGGAGGAGACTATTTGATATCAGGAAATATTGTCGCCGGAAACGTTCACATCCACGACATGCTCCTGACGATCATCAAAGACGTTTTTCAGGGAGCTGTTGAGAAGTAACGGGATCAGAGGCCGGTAGGATGGTCGATAAAGGATACAACAAACCCAAATTTCTTTTTGAGCAGTCTTCCGACAGCCTGCACACCGGGCGTTTCTGTTGCATAATGTCCGGCGCATATGAGATTAATCTTCATCTCTTCTGCAAGTGTATAAGCACTATGGGAAGATTCCCCTGTCAAAAGGGTATCAATACCATATCTTTCGGCATCATGAATAGCCGACCATCCCCCTCCTGAAACAATGCCAACGTTTTTTACGCGTCCGGAGAAAGGAAGCGCAACAGTCTTCGTATGCAACATCTTTTCGACCTTGGCGGTAAATGCCTTAACAGAAAGAGGGTGTTTTGTCCTCCCCCAATAACCGATCTGTTTACCATGATATTCACCGAATGCTCCCATTTTTTTTAACGCAAGGAGTTTCAGGATCTGCGCGTTGTTCCCGAGCTCAGGATGCCAGTCAAGCGGAAGATGACAGACATACAGTGAAATATCAGCCGCAAGAAGCATTCCGATCCGTTTGCGTAGCACTCCTCTGACAGCTTTTATACCGCCCCATATAATCCCATGATGCACAAACAGTAAATCGACTTTTTCAGCAACAGCCTTCCTGAACACATATTCGCAGGCATCCACTGCGACGCCAATTCTTTTAATCCTGTCTCTTCCCTCGACCTGGAGCCCGTTTGAGCTTTCGTCATCCGGAAAATCTGTTATGGAAAGTTTTGTGTCAAGAAACGAGGTCAGTTGCCTGAGGGGTGTCTCTTTCACGCG
>JBFGJU010000123.1:0-6138 GCA_041577035.1 Thermodesulfovibrionales bacterium
AGTTGGCGAATACGGGAAGAGCAGCTCTGCGTGAAAACCAGTGGTTCGCAAAAGGAGTAAACACCTACAAAGGATATGTTACGTGTGAACCCGCTGCCAGGGCGCTCGATCTTATGCCCCGGTTCAGAAAATATTCGGATATATCTGACTAGCTTTGGGCACAGGACGAGATAGCGTTACCATTAAGTGTCCCTTATCTCTTGGAAAAATATGGTATATTATACTATCAGCATGCTATGCCGAGAAGACGAGCGCAGAGAATCCCGGTCACGCTAAAGGCGTCCTTTGTTCTGGAAGAAATAACCTATCATGGCGTTATAAGAAATGTCTCTGCAGACGGGATCGGGTGTTCACTGACAATTACGGTTAGCGTAAAAAAGGACTTCCGGCCGGTAAAAATACTCGTCCTTCAGTTCCGTCTTCCTTCAGGAGATAGAGCGCGGATCTCTGCTGAGCTTGTCTGGTTCGCACGCTCTGCAAAAGACCACGATGTGGTCAACCTCGGTCTGCGCGTCATAGAGCCTCCTCCATACTACAGGGACTTTGTCACATCGCTCTATAAAGAGGAAATCAGCAATAAAACAAAAAAAGATCTTATCAATGAGTTGCTGGAAGCCAATCAAAGACTCGACCGGCTTGAAGATCGTCTACAGGGATTCGAAAAGTCAGAGGCATCCCCTGCGAGTACTGATGACACGTATCGCACCATAGTCGAGGCCACAGAAGATTCCATCTACGTTGTTGACAGAAAGTATCAGTATCTCTTTATGAACCAGAAGCATTTATCTCGGCTCGGTCTCTCCGAAAATGAATACAGAGGACATGTGTACCGCGATTTTCATTCATCCACTGAGACGGATGAATTCATTAAAAAGGTTGATGAAGTATTCCATAGAGGAGTACCCATTCTCTATGAAAATATCAGCAACAGGAATAGCAAGCATTATCTTCTCACGATGAGTCCGATCAAAACACAAGGCGACGAAATAACCGCGGTAGCAGTAATTTCAAAAGATATCACCGACCGCAAGTTTACCGAGGACTTATTGCTGAATTCTGCACAGGTGTTCGAAAAGCAGGTCCACGAACGGACATTTGAACTTATCATTGCCAATGAAAATCTGAACCGTGAAATTACCGAACGAAAACAGACTGAAGAAGCACTGAAAAAAGCCGCTGCCGACTGGCGGATTACATTTGACTCAACACAGGACAGAATCCTGATGACGAACAGGGATTACGAAGTGATAAAAGCAAATAAGGCAGCATCAGAATTCTTTCGTAAATCTTACGAAGAAATAATAGGACTCCGGTTCCCTGCCCTGCTTGCTGCCATGGGGATTCAGGACGGCACAGATCTGTTGGAGCGGATAAAAATATCGAAGAGACATGAAGAGATAGAATTTCACCTGCACGAGAGGGGTATCTGGGTATTGGCTTCTGCTGACCCCATTTTTGATGACCGGGGCTCAGTAGCCGGGGCAGTGTATATTATCAAAGACATCTCTGAGCAGAAGAGCCTTCAATTGCAGCTTCTCCAGGCACAGAAAATGGAGTCGATCGGTCGTTTGGCAGGGGGAATAGCTCATGACTTCAATAATCTCCTGTCTTCCATTATCGGTTATGCTGAATTGACACTCCTGAAGCTGCCTGCGGACAGTATCTTTAAAGAATATCTCTCGACCATAAAAGAAGCAGGCGAGAAGGCTGCCATACTTACTCAGCGACTGCTTGCGTTCAGCCGTAAACAGTTGTTACAGATGCAGGCCGTCAATATGAATAGTGTCGTCGAGAATTTAATAAAGATGACAAAACGAATGCTGCGAGAGGATATTGTATTAAAGGTGCGGGCCGACCCATCCATCTGCGCTGTATGGGCCGATCGCCTGCAGATAGAGCAGGTATTGATGAATCTTATGCTCAATGCGCAGGACGCAATGCCCGATGGGGGCACCTTAATTATTGAGACAACCACTATTTCGCAGGAGGACAACGTTCATGTAAAACATGAGAACGTAAAGCCGGGGCAGTATATACTGCTCACTGTAAGCGATACCGGTATTGGAATGAACAAGGAAGTACAAAATAAATTATTCGAACCTTTCTTTACGACAAAACCCTTGGGCAAAGGAACGGGTCTCGGGCTCTCTACGGTTTACGGGATCATAAAACAACACCATGGATATATTTATGTCTACAGCGAAATTGACAAGGGGACAACGTTCAGGATTTATCTGCCGATTTCCGACGCTGAACAGGAACAGATCGTCCAGAGGGAACAGGTGTATTTAGAGGGGGGTAACGAGACCGTGCTCGTCGTAGATGATGATCAGTCGCTCCGAAAGCTGGTTAAGGACATTCTTTTCCCCTTAGGCTACCGTCTTCTTTTTGCTGAAGACGGCAAGGAAGCATTACAGGTTGCGAAACAGGCCAAAGAACACATTGATGTCCTGTTGACCGATGTTATTATGCCAAACATGAACGGGAAAGAACTGGCCGCTCTGTTTCATAGGGAATATCCGGAAACAAAGATTATATTCATATCCGGTTACACGGATGAAACGATTATGAGCCAGGGTATTCTGGATCCACAGGATATATTTATGCAGAAACCGTTATCGCCGAGCACGCTCACCAGCACGTTACGCAGCGTACTGGAGGATCAACAGTAAATACACGTGTTACCACTTGTGCTCTTCGTCTACCATACGGCAATATGTATCAGTTTCTCCCGAGCACCTTACAGATCGCCTTTCCAAATTCCTTGTCGATCGTAAACGCGCCGCTCTGTTCCAATACAATGATGATATCGATCTTGTTGATGAGTTCCCTCATATATTTCACGCATCCGACTATCTGAATGCATCTGATGTTCTGCATATCAAGCAGCCCTCCTATCTGTTCGAACTGCTTTTTACTTCTTCCGTAGATCTCATCTATAACCACAAAGATGCTGCCTGTTACAGAAAAAAGATCGTCCATTGCATCGACTACCTTCAAATCCTTCTTTAATGACGTAATATAAGCGAGATATTTCTCATAGCTTCCCGGTCTCTGTTTTCCTTCATAATCAACAGGGTTTCCGATATAGAAGACATCACTATGCTCCTGAAGGGCCGAGACGGTATTAATGATCTTGCCAACGCCGACCATGCCACAGACAAGGACATTCTTATACTGGCCGATCACCTGCCTCATATTGCTGACATTGTCATCGGTGAGAACAAGACCGGAAGAGCGCTCTTTTCTGCCCTTTTTCATGATTCCCCCTCACCATGCATATCGTCTCCCAATGCTTCTTCATTATAGTATAAATCATATGAAAAGGCAGCGCTGAGCCCTTTTAAAAAAATGTTCCGTAATCTGTCTTTCCGATGCCTGAACCCGAAGAATCTGTTTATACTAGGTAGTGAACAGTTCTATCCATCAGCAACGAAAAGGAGGATATGTATGAAAGTTCTCGTTCTGTATTATTCAAAAGGTGGAAATACCAAAAAACTGGCTCATGACATTGCCAAAGGAGTTGAATCAGCAGGAGTAACCGTTGTATTGAAAAATACTGACGAAGTAAGCAAAGATGATTTTATTGAATCAGCGGGGATTATTGCAGGTTCACCGGTCTATTTTGGTGTCATGGCATGGGAACTGAAAAAAGTTTTTGATGACTTTGTCGGCATACGGAGAAAGATGGAACATACTGTTGGTGCTGCCTTTGCTACCGGCGGTCATCCTACTGGCGGCAAAGAGACGACAATACTCTCGATTCTTCAGTGTATGCTTATCTACAGCATGATCATTGTCGGCGATCCCCTGAGCGCGTCGGGCCACTATGGCGTCGGTTGTGTCGGTGCACCGGATGATACTGCGTCAGAAGACGGCTTCAAGCTCGGTGTGCGGGTAGCAGAACTCTGCAAAAAACTGGGTTAGAAAAACAATGCTTGTGATTTAATCGGGACAGGCGTAAAACGGTTTCTCTATATAAAATGAGATAGAATCCTGTTTTTTGTGCGTGAAGAGCTTTTTCCCGATTCTATCAGCTTTGATGCTGAAATGCTCAAGATCGTCCTGGCACAACACAACATTTAAGGAGAACAAGATGAAAAGAATCCTGGCTGGACTGCTGCTTTTACTGTTTGCGGTGTTTTTAAGTTGTTCAAAAGCCCCGACAACGCCGCAGGAGCAATTGGCTCTGATTAATGACATGCTTTCCAAGGGATATGAGATGACAGATAATCAGCGCGTGAATATTAATGATCAGGTTGCCGAAGCAAAAGGCTTACTAAATTCCGGAAAGCGGGAAGAGGCCTCAAAAATGTTTGCTGCTGTCATCACTGAGCTTGAAGTAATCGCTGAAACTGACCGTTTCAATAAAAGCGAATAATGGGCGTTCGATAAAAAAGAAAATGATCATCAGCTGCCGTCATCATCAGGCTTCACTATCTTCATGTAGTTGGGGACCTGGGGGCGTCAGACCAGGAGATAAATTACTGCTTGTCTATTCTGCATGTGATGGCATAGTTTCATTGTTTCTCATTACGTTATACAGACAATTTTTTCAATAAATCCTGTTAATGTGTTGATTCTGAAAGAATAAAAAACAAATGATTGCCATTAAATATAGCTTTAGCTTAATTAATATTTCTTATTTGACACAATAGGTGTTCCGTGTGATACTCTGAGGTGAGGGAATGTCCTTGTCTCTTCAGATCACGTTTCATATCATGAGAAAAAGATGATGAAAAGAGGAATCAAGACACAGGTCGAACGTGAAGAACTCGTCGGGAGATTACTGACCGGGTTACCTGCGCAGATTATTTCGAACGGCATAGCTCATGCAGGACGTATAGAAAAATTCTCAGGTAATATCATGACCTTTTTGATTCCCGTGGTAAAAGACTTTTCCCCCCAGATGATAATGATGGTGCATGGTGAAGTGCCGTCTGGCGAACTATATGACCTGACGTGCGAATTTCAATGGTTTTTCAGGATTTCGCAGGATGATAAAAGGCTTTTACTGGGGTTGGAAATAACAGGGCCCTCTGAAATAAATTTCAAGATGTAGCATTCTATGACCTGCCCGATGTGCCCGGCTTGATCCTTTTTTTCCGAATGATGAGTTTTAATGATGAGTTTTTTGGCAACGCATTCGTTTCACATAACAACTGCTCATCGATTAAACAGTCGTTTCTGTATCCATCTATTTAACTTTTTTTAGATATCATATATACTTAGTCATAGACGTATTCTGCATCATTAAAAACAGTTTTTATTCCAGAGTATGATGAAAGGCATGACATGAGCATCACGAAAATTCGAGGTATACATACAATTATTTTATTCATTGCGCTTTCCCTTTACAGTCCCTGTGTTGAAACTGCCAGCTCGGAGACACAGTATGTGTCTGATCAACTGATTATCACGATGAGGGAAGGTCAAGGCAATGAATTTAAGATTATCAAGACCATTAAAACAGGCACTCCTCTTGAAATCCTTGAAGAAGGCGAACAGCACTTTAAAGTTCGCACACAAGACGGCCTTGAAGGTTGGGTGTTAAAACAGTATATAACCGCAGAAACACCAAAAACCGAAATTATTGCCAGGCTGGAGAAGAAGAGAGATCGGCTGCAATCACAGCTTGAGCAGTACAGAAGAAATAAGGGTTCGTTTCAGGATGAAATGAAAACAGTCAAATCGGACTATAACACCAGGATAAATGAAATCAATCAGAGCCTATCAGAAAAAAGCAGAGAGGCCGAACGGACAGCACAAGAGCTCAAGCAGGTTTCTGATAAATATAATGCCCTCGTAACGCAGTCAAAAAACGTTGTTACGCTCGTTGATGAACGCGATAGACTGAAACTCCAAAACAACAGTTTGAGCACTGGGAATGAACGCCTCCAGAAAGAGAATACCCGGCTCAAGCGCATGGAAATGATATGGTGGTTCCTTGCCGGCGGTGGAGTATTCTTTATCGGCTGGATAACCGGAAAGGTATCACGAAAAAAGAGGCGCTATTAACATCAGAGAGATATTGTTTTCGATATCCTTGCTTTAAAAGAATTGTTGTATCCCCGGTTTCCATTTTAGTCATTCCCCGGCGTGACCGGGGAATCCAGAAGTTAGATAAAGAAACATCCC
>JBFGJU010000124.1:0-6109 GCA_041577035.1 Thermodesulfovibrionales bacterium
ACGGTTACTGTCACAGCGGACAATAATGAACTCTGCATTACTCTGCTTCCGATTAATGAGTCAGAACAGGGACGTGTAAACAGACAATAGACCCATCTCAGCAGGCAGGTGATCCCTGAGATTAAGCACCTTATCCCTTTGGAGGAGCGTGTCCCTTATTTTCTGAAGACTGTTGTTGAGATTCCTGTTTTTTTAAAACTCTTTTCAGGAATGTGTGGACCCGGCGTTTTCTGGGACCATCCAGAGATGGATAAATGGTAAGCCTGCCGCTTTTATCACATTCATAAATCCTGAACCCCATATTTTATTATATCAAACTTAAAGACATTACAAGCATGAAACCGTATAAAAAAATATTCAATATGACACATAAAAAATGCAATGGTGTTGCCGAATACTTATGTCAATAAACTAAGATTTTTCAAAAAATATGATGTAAAGTGAATTTTACCTTTACTCTGTTAACTGACTATGAAAAAATCGACCAATAAAATAAGCATTATATGAATTTTTATTTAACAGGGCGGCAGGGATATTTATACGTGAAAGATTTACATAAGGATAACCGGTGCTTCCTGCCATTAATGCAGAAAGGGAAAAGACTGAAATGACAGAACTATCGCCTATTCAGCGGGGCACAGAGACTGTACTGGTAGCAGACGATAATGATGCTGTACGGAGACTCTCGAGAGAGATACTGGAACAATCCGGGTATACGGTGGTAGAAGCAGCGGACGGTCAAACTGCTATCGACACGTTTCTTGAGAATAGGGAGCAGATAGATCTTCTTTTGCTGGATCTCGTTATGCCTGAGAAGAATGGCAAAGATGTTTATAAAGAGATCAGAGGGATTGATCCTGATGTGAAAATAGTATTCTTAAGTGGACACACGGAAGATCTCAGCGATTTGGAAAAAATTGAAGGAGAAAAAATAAGCATAATTTTTAAACCTGTTGCGATCAGTGACCTCATAGGGAAAGTGCGAGACGTGTTGAACACATAACAGAGATGTAACCAGAGGGAAAAGAAACGTTTTTTATGACCCCATGCTGAGGGCCTGACCGAGTGCGGGAATAAAGTCTTTTTTTCTCGACATAACTGAAGGAAGCGTGCAGGTATCGCCCTCAACAGTGACGTTGAATGCCTTTTCAACGATCCATATTTCGCCTTTCATGAGCACCCGCTCATGTGTAGCACTGAGCGGGTTTGTAACCAGCAGGACGGTGAGATCATAGTTGTTATGAGCCCGCAGACGCTCAAGTTCATCCAGCAGTTCTGTTTCCCGCAAGTCGATTTCCTCGCAATCAAGAACCATCATCTGGCTGACACCGAATTTCTTGCCACCGAACACAAATTCCTTGAAATCGGCGGCAATGAGCTCCTGAGCAGTTTTATCCTTGATATTGATACTTGACTGAAGGAGATCTTTGCCGTATTTCTTGATTGATACTTCAGAAATTTCAGAAAGTCGCTCTGCTGCCTCGCGATCACGGTCCGTTGTCGTAGAAAGGGTGAGCATAAGCGTGTCGGAAAGAATACCCGAGAGGAGCAATCCTGCTATGTCTCTTGGAATAGCAATCTGATAGAGAAACATGATACCGGCAACAACGGTGCAGGTGCTTCCAACCGGATCATTATACACATAGATTGGAGCGACCGTGGATATATCGCCAACACGGTGATGATCTATGATTTCAAGAATCTCGGCTTCTTCGACATTGTCAACTGCCTGTGATATTTCGTTATGATCGACGAGTATTGCCTTTTTCTGAATGGGATGAAGGAGATCTGTTCTCGTAATGATGCCAATGAGACGATTATCACTGTCCACAACAATAACCGAGCGATACTCTGATTCAATAATATTCTTCCTGATTTCTGATATTGGCGTAAAAAGTCCGGCCTGAGGAATCTTTTGACAGATGATGGTTTCAACCGGCTCAGAGAGAGTCATAATCTGAACAGTTGAAAAGGCAGAGAGCGGTGAAGAGATGATGAGCGTTCCCTGCTCCTCTGCCGCAGCTATTATATCAGGACTGACCGGCATGCTGTCTGTAACGATGACTGCCGAACAGCCGAGATGTATAAGCTCTCTAAGAATATCATGCTGATCTCCGGCGATAACAATATCTCCTTTCTGTAAAAGGTTCATGATAGTTCCTTTTTGCATAGAGGAAATGAAAATCTTTCCGGAAAGCTCTTTCATTTTTTGTGGATTGGTGATAACCCGTCCATTCAGCGTCTTAAGGAATCTATTGATATCCAAAGGAGCCCTGGAGAGATCAGTGAAACCAACACTGTCCATATAATGAGAGGCGATATCCTTGAGGCCGACTATACCGACTACCCTATTATGTTCATTTATGACCGGAACTGAGCGCACACCTCTTTCCCGCATGAGTATGAGAAGCTCCTGTATAGAGTCGCGCGCATAAATGGCGATAGGTACTTTCATTTCAAGATCACTCACGGTAGCAGCAATGGTTTCTATCTCCTGAGGTGCAGGTACTCCAAATGTATCGAGGACAAACCGTGTCTCCTCCATCAACTTTCCTGCGCGTGCAGGAATAAACAGAAAACGCTTATCTGTCAGGTTCTTGAAATGCGCATAGGCGATCGCAGAACATACAGAATCCGTATCAGGGTTTTTGTGCCCGATCACATAAACGATCTTTTTTCTATTTTCTTTCATGGTAACGCCTACAATCCCTAGCGATGCAAGGAAACAAAATGCCGTACTGACCGGTCATAGTTTCTTTCGGCCTTTGCCTCAAAGAAACATGCAGGCAGTTCACTGCGTTTGCGATGATAATGCAGGCACTCGCAACACTTGTACTTTCTCGGACATGGCTTGTAGGTGCAGTTGCAATGCTTTTTATTTTGTTCTGATATGCACTCCGTCATACAAACCCCCTTGTGTAATAAATGTCAAAAACCAAATGCCAAAGATCAAGTTCTAAAACAATAAAACTATAAAATAACGTATAACTTAATAACGTGTTTACTCATTCATTTGCCAATACAGAAGTCATTGAATATTTTATTCAGAATATCTGCAGATGTCACGATACCGGAAATTTCCCCAATTGCATCCAGCGCATCTCTGAGTTCGATCGCAAGGATCTCGAGGGGCTGATTGCCTGTAAAGCATGTATTCGCCTGTTCCATATGAACAGATGCCTGATCAAGCGCATGCTTATGTCTGATGTTCGTAACCACGACACCTGTCCGTTCTTCCTTCCAGTCTTTCAGGTTTTCGTTGAACAGAACAGTTTTCAGTTCCTCAATTCCGTCGCCGGTTAGGGCTGATATGAGCAGGTGCGGCTTTGCGGTCGCCTGCACGGGCTCAAGAGATACGACCGTTCGAAGGTCTTTTTTATTAATGGCGATGACCGCATGTTTTTCACTGACTCTTGATAACATGTCCCGGTCTTCAGCCGTTAGGGGCTCACTGCCGTCAATAAGGGCGATAATAAAATCAGCTCTTTCCAGAGCGCGCAGGCTTCTTCGAATCCCTTCCTTTTCAACGGTTTCATCTGATTGTCTAATACCGGCGGTATCCGTTATCCTGACAGGGAGTCCCCTGATACTAAGGTATTCCTCTATCTCATCCCGCGTAGTTCCGGGGATCTCAGTGACGATCGCGCGGTCTTTCTTGAGAAGGGCATTCAGGAGTGATGATTTTCCTACATTCGGTCTGCCAGCAATTACCACTTTAAGGCCTTCTCTGAAGAACCGTGCATCCTGAAATGTCCTGGATAACGTATCTATATCGATTTTGATCCTGTTTGTCTGTGTCATGAGCTTCTCATAAGGTATTGTTTCGATCTCATCTTCAGGAAAATCTATATGCGCCTCAACCAGTGAGCAGAGTTCAAAAAGATCATTCCGAATAGTATCGAGTCTCTTTGCCAGTCCGCCCTCAAGCTGCTCAGCAGCTATCCTCATACTCTCATCTGTCTTTGCTGTTATGAGGTCAAGCACTGCTTCAGCCTGCGTTAGACTGATCCTTTCGTTTAAAAATGCCCGTTTTGTAAATTCTCCGGGCTCTGCAAGACGAGCGCCCTGGGCCAGAACGAGTTCAAGTACTTTTTTGACAGCTATAATTCCGCCATGGCAGTTGATTTCAACAACATTCTCTCTCGTATAGGAATGCGGCGAGCGCATGACCGACAGGAGCACTTCATCCACTACCCGATTGCCAGCGGGATCAATGACATAACCGTACTGTAAAAGGCTGGAATCCGCATGAGATGGTAGTCCCTTTTTTTTGTGTTGGAAAAGCGTATCCGCAATCCGAAGCGCCCCGGGTCCACTGATCCGCACAATACCAATACCACCCTGTCCGATCGGCGTAGAAATTGCCGCTATGGTGTCATCCAGGTAGTTCATCGGTTATATGAAGAAGACAGGAAGAAGATTGATAACAATACAATCCCATGACTAATAGTTGCCGGACGATCAGGCTGGTTCTTTCGTGATCTTTCTGTTTACAAAGAACTGCTGAGCAATGCCGAGAATGTTGTTAACCAGCCAGTATAATACAAGCCCTGATGCAAAATTCAAAAACAGGAAGGTAAATACCACCGGCATCAACAGCATCATTTTGGCCTGTCGGGGATCCATGCCTGATGGTGTCATCTTCTGCTGGAGGAGCATGGTTAATCCCATGACAATGGGAAGGATATAATATGGGTCTTTCGCAGACAGATCAGTTATCCAGAGGAGAAAAGGAGCCCCTCTTAGTTCTATGGCAACCAGAAGGACCTTGTAAAGGGCAAAAAACACTGGAAGTTGAATGAGCATGGGAAGACATCCGCTAACCGGATTCACCTTATGTTTTTTATACAGTTCTGTCATTTCCTTCTGCATCTTCTGGGGGTCTTTTTTGTATTTTTCCTTTATTTCTGCCATTTTTGGCTGTATGGCCTGCAGTTTCTTCATTGATTTTTGCCCCTTGTTCACGATCGGAATGAAAGGAAGTCTGGTAACGATGGTGAGCAGAACGATTGCCCATCCGTAATTACCCACAAAACTATAAAACCATTTCAGGAGCCAGAAGAGGGGTCTCGACAGTATCGAGAAAAAACCGAAATCGACAATATGCTCGAGCCCCACACCAACCTGTTTCAGGGCATCGTGTTCTTTTGGTCCTGCATAGAGGATGAACGTGTTCCTGTCAGGAGTACCTTTAAATGCGATGATCGGCGCATCTTCAAACGTCCATGCCCGTGCCTCAAGAACAGGAGTTTCAACCGGAGCAAGGGCAGCAAAGAAATATTTATCCTCTTGAGCAATCCATTTAAGATTTTCTGTAAAAACCTTCATCTCTTTCAGCTTGTTCGGATTTAACTCTTCGAGATCCGTGCCTGTCAAAACAGCCGGGCCAACGTGTGAATATCCCGCCTTCTTATCAAAAATACCAAAGTCTGAACCTACCGTGATCCAGTAGTGAGGAAGGCCGGAGACCTCGTCCGTAAGATCAACCTTATAGGTATTTGCATAAAAGGTATATGTCCTTCTCACTGAAAAATTGTCTCCCGCATACTCGAATCGGATTGAGCCCGAGCTGTTTGCACTGTCCAGAACAAGGTCTCCTCCTGAGACCCGGAAATTGACACTGGCAAGATTAAATTCTTTATTCGAGCCGATTGCGACGGCAGGCACTTCTCCCGGAGCCCTGAGGATAACGACATTGTCTCCCTGATTATCCTTATACGTCTTCAGGGCCCAATATTTTACTGTTGCACCTCTTGATGAAAGCACCGCTGTATAGAGTTCATTTTCGACGCGTATTTCCCTGTCAGCAACTACATCGAAGCGGGGACGCTCCTCAATGCCAGCATCGGGAGTGACAATTACCGGTGCTGTTGTTTCAGGCTGAACTGCGGCAATCTCTTTTTCGGTTGCCGGCGGCTCTTTTTCAGTGACCCTGGGAGGTGAGGGAGCAAAGAAAAACTGATAGAGGATGAGCACGGCAAGGGATAAGACTATGGCAAGAAGAGCATTTTTTTCCATGATTATTTAACCGGATCAAACCCTCCCCGGTGAAAAGGGTGGCATCGCAACAGCCTGCGCAGGGACAGATAGGTACCTTTCAGAAAACCAT
>JBFGJU010000125.1:0-6102 GCA_041577035.1 Thermodesulfovibrionales bacterium
CAGTGTCATCGTCTTTGACAGGAACAGCCGCCTGTATTATTATGGGGCCGGTGTCCATTCCTTCATCCACAAAATGAACCGTACAACCGGATATCTTGACTCCGTAATCCGCCGCCTGTTTCTGTCCGTGCAGTCCGGGGAACGATGGAAGCAAAGCAGGATGTATATTCATAATCCTGTTGGGAAATTGATCTATTACGGGTTTTCCGACAATCCGCATAAAACCGGCAAGAACCACAAGACCAATATCCCTTTTTTTTAATTCCAAAGCAACATGCTCATAATATGCGTCACGAGAATCAAATTTCTTCGGCTCCAGTACGAGATGCGAAATTCCGTGCTTCTGTGCCCGCTCGATTGCATAAGCAGCAGCGTTGTCAGTAATCAGGAGGCTGATTTCAGCGTTCTGCACATAACCCGATTCAATAGCATCAATAATCGACTGGAAATTTGAACCCCTTCCAGACGCGAGAACCCCGATCTTCAGATCTTTCATGGTCTACTCCTCTACGATAAAATACAGACTGCTAGAGTCTTATCTCAATAAAAGAATGTTCCCTCAGGTGTTTTATCCATGCCCTGTATTTCTTTGTGAAAATTTCCTTGAACAGCTTTTCGCGTATTTTCTCGAAATGTTCTTCATTATCCTCTGGTCCTGGTTTCTCCGTGAGCTGAATGATATGAAGGCCCTTTGATGTCCAGAACGGTTCGCTGGTCTCACCCGGGTTTAACGCCGATACAGCCTCCCTGAACTGTTTATTCAAATCCCGTTTTCGTATCATGCCCAGATCTCCGCCACTCTGCGATGACGGATCCTGGGAATACTGAGACGCCAAATCTTCGAATCGTCCACCATCCCGCAGATTATCGAGGATCTCCGCAGCCTTTGATTCGATTTCGTTCTTCAACTCCGGCTGTTCAGGCTTCTTCAGGAAAATCTGGCTGATTCTGTAGCGTTCCTCCCCGTCCGTCGTAACCTTATTCTCCGTGATATACGCCTCAACATCTTCATCAGATATGACTATTTTGCTGCGAACAACCTTATTAACAACTCTGTCAAGCATCACCTTTTCCTGCAGTCGCCTCCTATACCCCTCAAGAGTCAATCCCTGATTCTCAAGAGATACTCTGAAGGAATGATCATCCATGGTATATTTAGCCTTTATCTTTTCTATCGTTCCATCCACTTCAGCTTTGCTGACTCGCACATTCATTCTTCTGGCTTCCTGAAGCTGGAGTCTGATATCAATGAGTCTGTCGAGAAAAGCCGCTTCATTTTTCTGAAATATTTTCATTTTCTCCTGATCATCAAGAGCTTTCAGCTGCGGTGAAGCATCCGCTTCCATCGCACGATATAATTGACTCCAGGTAATAACTTCCTGATTTACAACGGCTACGACGCGGTCCATAAGAAAAGATGACAGTGCAGCGCCGGATGTAGAGACGATACTTATAATAATGACAAATAACCGCAGTACTGACATTGCATTCCTCCGCCTACCCCAAGATCAAGAAAGTGAGTTAAAACAATTTATTATACAAAAAAGTACTGTTTATTCGATACATGTCCGGTATGATCAGCACAAAAGCTGTTTCCTGATCAACTCTGTGCTCTTCATGGATGTCCTCCTCAGAGAACCTCAAATAGCGGTATGGAATCCTGAAGATAACTGTCAGCCGTCATGCATGCAGCCAATTGGAAACTACGCTTATATTTCGGTTATAATATTTCGGATACCTGTCCGTTTCATCCTTGACAGTGTTTCTCTACTTATGATATTTTGAGTCTTTTGCATTTAAGGATTTTTCTCTATGGACAAAGCCCTGAAAAAAATACTTGCGGATTTCACGAAGAATGAGGGCAATATTATCTCTCTGCTGCAGAACATTCAGGATGAATTTGGCTACATACCTGAAGACGCAGTGTACTGGTTTTCAAGAAAACTTGATATACCTGCCAGCCGATTTTTTGGCATAGCAACTTTCTATGCTCAATTCCATCTTGCTCCGAGAGGCAAGAATATTGTTACCATGTGTTGCGGCACAGCATGCCATGTTAAAGGTTCCGAGAGACTCCTTAATGGTCTGAAAACTGAGCTTAATCTCCCGGAGGGAGAACATACGACATCTGATCGCGAAATTACCATCGAAAAGGTTAACTGCGTTGGCGCTTGCAGTATCGCACCTGTCGTGATTATCAACAAAAAGGTCCATGGCAAAATCTCTGCGGACAAATTAATGAAAGAGATTCGAAGATTCAGGAACACTAATTGAAAAACAAACCGATCATAAGAATTTGCATGGGGACCGGTGGAATTGCAGCTGGTGGAACCGAGGTAATGAAGGCCTTCAAAAAGCAGCTAAAAAGAAAAGGTATTAAGGCTGATATTAAAAAATACTGCTCATTGCATAAAGTCGGATGCCGTGGCCTGTGTGCGAAAGACGTTCTGGTTGATATTGTCGTGAATAATGTTAAATCAACGTACCAGTTCATACAACCTGATATGGTACAAAGAATTATTGATGAGCATGTCATCAATAATTCACCGGTACAGGACTGGCTGGTTACCGATGACTATCATCAGTTCCATAATAAGCAGATCAAGGTAGTGCTTTCTGACTGCGGTACCATAGACCCTGAGGAGATTTCTTCTTATAGGGCTGTTGGTGGATATGATGCTCTAAAACAGGTATTAGAAACCGGCTCACCCGGCGATACGATAAAAATCTTAAAGAAATCGGGTTTGAGAGGTCGCGGTGGTGCAGGCTTCCCAACAGGAAGGAAATGGGAATTTTGTAAAAATCAGAGTTCTCCGGAGAAATATATAATCTGCAATGCTGACGAAGGCGATCCCGGGGCTTTCATGGACAGGTCAATTATTGAAGGCAATCCACATGCTGTTATTGAAGGCATGGTGATCGGAGCCTATTCCATCGGCGCTCATAAGGGATATGTCTACATCAGGGCTGAATACCCGCTGGCTGTGGAACGACTCAGGAAGGCTTTAACCCATGCGCGTAAAATGAAGTTCCTCGGCAAGAACATTCTCGGAAAAAAATTCAATTTTGATATAAAGGTTAAGCTTGGTGCCGGTGCCTTTGTCTGTGGCGAAGAGACTGCGCTGATCGCATCGATTGAAGGCTTTAGAGGGATGCCAAGGGCAAAGCCACCCTTCCCTGTGTATAGAGGTCTCTGGGGCAATCCTACCGTAATTAATAATGTTGAAACACTGGCAAATGTTCCGTATATCATCAGGAACGGCGCTGAATGGTTTGCCTCCTTCGGCACGGAAAAGAGTAAAGGCACAAAGGTCTTTGCCCTGACGGGAAAGATAAGAAATTCAGGACTCATCGAGGTTCCCATGGGAATCTCGCTCAGGGAGATTATCTATGATATCGGGGGCGGCA
The DNA here is from genome assembly GCA_041577035.1 of Thermodesulfovibrionales bacterium. GTDB lineage: Bacteria > Nitrospirota > Thermodesulfovibrionia > Thermodesulfovibrionales > UBA6898. The sequence goes on from JBFGJU010000125.1 coordinate 3,409, forward strand.
TAGACAAGGATGTGGCTTTCAAGGCGGTTCAGACAGGCGGTCCCTCCGGCGGGTGTATTCCCGCAAGCCTTCTCGATATCAATGTTGACTACGAATCATTGGCGCAAGTGGGTTCCATCGTTGGATCAGGCGGCATGGTCGTACTGGATGAAAACGACTGCATGGTCAATATCGCTAAATTTTTCCTTCAGTTCACACAATCTGAATCATGCGGAAAATGTATTCCCTGCCGGATAGGAACAAAACGGTTATTGGAAATCCTCGAGAGGATTACTGCGGGTGACGGAAGGGATGAGGACCTCGAACTGCTCATGAACCTCTCGTATGACATAAAGGCCTCGTCTCTGTGCGGCCTTGGACAGACCGCTCCGAATCCCATACTCAGCACCATAAAATATTTCAGGGAAGAATATGAAGCACATATCAAGAAGAAAAAATGTCCGGCCGGCGTGTGCCGGGACCTGCTCGATTACGCGGTTCTGGCGGAGTTCTGCACGGGATGCGGCGCGTGCAAAAGAGTATGTCCGGCCGGCGCGGTCAGTGGTGAGCGCAAGCAAGTTCACAAAATCGATCCTGAACTCTGCGTCAAGTGCGGAGCATGCTTTGAGGCATGCAAGTTCAAAGCCATAGGGAAAGGATAATGCAATGGTGAATCTCACAATAGACGGTATTACTGTTTCTGTGCCCGAGGGCACATCAATTTTGGATGCTGCGCGATCAGCTGATATCGCTGTGCCAACACTGTGTCACCATCCGAAACTGACACCGTTTGGTGGCTGCAGGCTCTGCATTGTCAATATCAAGGGAGTTCCCAGACCGGTAACCTCATGCACCACACCTGCCGAGGACGGCATGGAGGTCACGACAAGAAGCAGTACGCTCGAACGCCTTCGCAGAACCCTCGTTGAGCTCCTCCTGTCTGATCATCCGAATGACTGCATGGTGTGCGAACAGGCTGGTAACTGCACGCTTCAGGAGCTCGCCTATTTTTACGGCATTCGGGAAAACCGGTTTGCGGGCGAACGGAGGGTGTATACGAAAAAAGACAATAATCCCTTTCTCGAACGGGATATGGAAAAATGCATACTCTGCGGTAAGTGCGTCCGTGTCTGTGATGAAATCCAGGGAGTCGGCGCTGTGGATTTCACGTACCGCGGTTTTTCCGCGAAAATCTGTCCTCCCTTTGAAAAAGATCTTGAGTGCGAATTCTGCGGACAATGCGTTACGGTCTGTCCGACCGGTGCACTGACCGGCAAGATGTGGAAACAAAAAGGTCGACAGCAGGGCATCAGTCAAGTGAGTACCGTCTGTCCGTACTGCGGATGCGGATGCAATCTTACGCTGCATGTAAGAGACAATGAGGTCATTCGGGTCAGTTCGCGGGAGGACACCATTAATGAAGGCTGGCTCTGTCCCAAGGGAAGCTTTGGCTATGGGTTCATTACGAATCCCGACCGGCTGAAAAAGCCCCTCATCAGGGAAAAAGGAAAATTGCGGGAAACAACATGGGAGAAAGCACTTGAATATATAGCATCTAAGACCCTTACAATAAAAGAAAAATATGGGTCTGATTCTATCGGTGGTCTCGCATCCGCCAGATGCTCAAATGAGGAGAATTATCTATTCCAGAAATTCATGAGGGCGGTAATCGGCACAAACAATGTTGACCATTGCGCGCGTCTTTGACACAGCGCGACCGTGGTCGGTCTGGCCACTGTTTTCGGCTCAGGGGCAATGACGAATTCCATCGCTGAAATTGAAAATAACGATGTGATAGTCGTTATCGGCTCCAACACAACGGAGACACATCCAATCATAGGCCTTCGCATGAAAAAAGCCTTCAGAAAAGGAGCCAAGATCATTGTTGCTGATCCGAGAAAAATCAATCTCGTCAGGTTTTCCGAGCTATGGATGCAGCAGAGACCGGGTACGGACGTTGCCCTGCTCAATGCCATTATGCACGTGATTCTGAAGGAAAAGCTGATCGACAGGAACTTCATAGATAAACATACCGAGAGATTCGAGGCATTCAGAAAAAGTCTTGCCGGGTATACTCCCGAAAAGGCAGAGAAGATTACGGGAGTACCAAAAAAAGATATCATCACAGCCGCCCGTCTGTATGCAAAAGCGAAACGACCTGCCATATATTACACCATGGGCATTACCCAGCATTCCCATGGCACTCAGAATGTGTTTGCAATCGCAAATCTCGCTTTGATGACCGGCAATCTCGGAAAGGAAAGCACCGGCGTCAACCCCTTAAGAGGCCAGAACAATGTACAGGGCGCAACAGACATGGGGTGCATCCCGAACCAGTATCCCGGGTACCAGAAGGTAGACATACCGGAAATTCAGAAGAAATTTGAAACTGCATGGGGCGTTCATTTATCAGGAAAGCCGGGGTTAACTGCCACTGAAATGATAGGAGAGGCTCTAACAGGAAACCTCAAGGCTCTCTATATTATGGGTGAAAATCCTGCGGTGAGCGACCCTGATATCAACCACACGGTTAAGGCTCTGAAGAAGCTCGACCTGCTTGTCGTGCAGGACATATTTCTTACAGAAACCGCTCAACTCGCTGATGTTGTCCTGCCCGAGAACGGTGGCGTGGCCGAGTATGCGGGGGAGGATGGCGAGGTTGCGCGCCTGGCCTGCCTGCCTTTCCTCCACCCGAATCAACTCGTCGACGTCTTC
>JBFGJU010000126.1:0-6093 GCA_041577035.1 Thermodesulfovibrionales bacterium
AGAACGCTCACTCGCCGAGTCGCCTGAGGCGACAGATCCTGACATACATGCTTCATTTTACAACGAAAAATATAATAAAATTAGGAAGTTTAATTATACGGTCTTGGCTGAAACTGTGTCAATAATCGTTGACGAAGGGCGTGTTTTTTGCTTTACTATGTACAGTGTTCAGAGTTTAGGAATTCAAGCCTGCCGGCAGGCAGGTTTCGTATTCTTTCTTTTTCTTGTTTCGTATTTGTAATTTGGATTTTGGCATTTCACTTCTGTGGGGCTGTAGCTCAGCTGGCCTATGGCTCGTTGAGCCAACGGCTCAGAGAGGAGAGCGTTCTGAGTAATTATTTTGTATACTTTCTTAGAAGCAAAAAGGACGAATCTCTTTATATTGGACAGACAAATAATATTGAACAAAGACTTCAGAGACACAATAAAGGTCAGGTGACATCGACTAAAGGTAGAATACCTTTTGACCTAATCCATTTCGAGACATATAGCTCCAGGCAGGAAGCAATGTTGAGAGAAAAAGAACTTAAATCTTCTAGAGGTATTAAAGAAAAAAAGAAAATCTTAAAAAATTTATCTTGTAAATAGTCATAGTGGGGCTGTAGCTCAGCTGGGAGAGCGCCACGTTCGCAACGTGGAAGTCGCCGGTTCGATCCCGGTCAGCTCCACCATTTTCCCCCTTATCCTTCCTCGGAAAGCGCTCCTGTCTTCAAAATGATCTTTGGGCGGCTCCTTCTGCTGACACGTGTCTGTTTTTTCTTCTGCCGGTACTCTGCCTGAAGCATATCAACCAGCCTCAGGATTTCATAAAAGTTTCGTTCTGCAGATACGTCGGACAACAAATTGATTCTGAGGATTCCTTTTGGATCAATAACAAAAACGCCTTTTGAGGCTTCATGCATATTCTTTTCTGGTTCGTCCAGTCCATAACGCTTCATGATTTGTCCGTCCGTGTCACTGATCATCAGCAGGCTGTGCTTCATGATATATCTCTTCACAAAATTCCTGCCGGCAATAAAACATGACGGTTGGCCATTTGCGACTGCAATAACCGTGATTCTTCTTTTACAGAGGAGATATTTCATGGTTCGTGTTTTAAATACCGGCAACATGTCATCGGGATGGGTAATAATGATTAACCATCTTTTCTTGAAATCATCCAGATTAATGATACTCTCACCTGCTGTTACTTCAAAAAAAGGGGCTTTTTCTCCAAGTAGTGGTCCTGTTGTGCCTGCGTCCTGATCAGTCATTCAAGATCCTCCATTTTGTGAATTCACCATGAAATCAAGCGTACTGGAAGCAAAAGATATGGGACTGGAATAAATATAAATAAAGCAGAGCGTTGCTGGTTTGTAAAGCGCTGTTGTAGAGAACATATCCACAGGTGTCATGAACAATCTCCTATCGCGTGATTCTACGGTCACAGCTCAATTTACATTGTACCTTACTATAGAGGTATGTCAATAAAAAAATATTAAATGGCAATTATTAATTATTTAATTTTTATCGATAATCGACAGTATATCTTTTAAAATCAAATAGTTACCCTCATGTCTTCCACAAGGATCCCTTTCCATCCACCACCTGCTTTTAAAAGGGGGGGGAGAGGGGCTTCCAGGGGGGAGGAAGCCCCTCTACGGGGGAAATACTCAGAAGTCTTTTTGAGGTGATTTCCTCAAAAAGGTCGGGAGATCTATCGTATCCTCATAATTGAACTTTTCAGACGCTGTCTTCTGTGCCTCAAGGGGAACCTGAAGGTTTTTTGTGAGCACCCGTTCCGAGGCCTTGAATGCGACCGGTTCCTTCCGCGGAACCCATTTCTTAACCTCAGGCAATTCAATCTTTTCCTTCTTTACTTCAAACCCGGTGGCTATGACCGTTACTCTTACTTCATCGTCTGAGTCCGGATCAACCACAGCACCGAAAATTACATTGACATCATCATGAGCTGAATCATATACCAGAGAAGTAGCTTCCTGAACTTCGTTCAGTGAAAGTTCAAGCCCGCCGGTTATGTTTATCAATATGCCGCGAGCCCCTTCAATAGAGGAATTTTCTATCAAAGAATTTGAAATGGCCTTTTTAGCCGCTTCAAACGCGCCACCTTCCCCTTTACCAACTCCGCTGCCCATGACCGCGCGTCCGGTATTTACCATTATTGTTTTGACGTCGGCAAAATCAACATTAATAAGCCCGGGTACGAGAATGATGTCCGATATGCCCTGAACAGCCTGTTTCAGGACATCATTTGCTATGGCAAATGATTTAATCATGGGAGTGTCTTTCTCCACGACAAGGCTGATTCGATCATTTGGGATAACAATCAGCGTGTCGACAGATTTCGACAGTTCCCTGATTCCCTCTTCCGCATTCAGGAGTCTTCTCCGTCCTTCGTAGAAGAAGGGCTTTGTGACCACCCCCACAGTCAAAGCACCCAGCTCTTTTGCGACTCCGGCAATCACTGGTGCAGCGCCGGTGCCCGTTCCTCCACCCATACCACCCGTTATAAAAACCATGTCAGAACCGTCAAGACAATCAACGATAGAGGCCTTGTCATCAATCGCGGCCTGCCTGCCGATCTCCGGATCTGACCCGGCACCAAGACCCCGCGTCAATCCGGCTCCTATCTGGATCTTAAAAGGAGCGATCGAGTTTTCCAGAACCTGCATATCCGTATTCATGGATATAAAATCCACACCCTGCAGGTTGGATGCGATCATATTATTCACCGCATTACCACCTGCACCTCCCACGCCGATTACCCGGATCTTTGCTTTTTGTCCCTTGATTTCTTCAATTTCAAACATATGCGACCTCCTTCCGTATATTGAAAAAAATTATTGTAATACCCCTTTTACCCAGTTTTTCATCATTCCAAAAACGCCCGATACAACATCAGGCAGAAAAATTCTGTTGCTCATGGATGTTTTATTAAAAGCTATAAGACCAACTCCGGTGGCATACATGGGATTCGCCATTCTTGCGTTCAACCCGGTTACATTCGAAGGGACACCGATTCTCACGGGCAGTCCAAGAACGGCTTCAGCCATTTTGTCCATCCCATCGAGAAGAGCACACCCTCCGGTAAGGACAATCCCGCAGGTGGCCAGTTCATAACCGTAGCATTCTTTTACCGCCTCTTTAATCATCGTCAACATTTCTTCACACCGGGGCTGCAGGATTTCGGCAAGGTATTTTTTGGGTATAGTGCGCTCTTTGTCACCCGTATGCTTTATTTGTATTTCTTCTGAATCGTCAGTAATTATCCCGGTTACAGCGGCCCCGAAATTCTTCTTCAAACGTTCAGCTTCATACATGCTGATTCTCAGTCCTATTGCAATATCATTTGTAAGGTGGGCCCCTCCTATCCCCAGGACCGAAACATGTCTCAGAAATCCGTCCTTGAACAGCGCGATGTCAGTAGTACCGCCGCCAATATCTACGAGAACAGCTCCAAATTCTTTCTCTTCCTGTGTCAGTGTTGCATGCGCTGACGCGAGCGGTTCAAGCACAATATCTGCCACGCCAAGCCCGGACTTTTCACAGCATTTTACGAGGTTCTGAATAGGCGAGACCGCTCCCGTAATAATATGGACTCGTGCCTCAAGCCGTACTCCTGACATGCCAATCGGATCCACAATACCTTCGTGTTCATCAAGCACAAACTCGGTCGGAATGACATGCAATATTTCCCTGTCAAGCGGGATATGAACTGTTTTGGCGGAATCGATTGCATGATCAACATCCGTAAACGAGACTTCCTTCTTTCTCACGCCAATCAGCCCCGCAGAATTGAATCCCTCTATATGGCTTCCGGAAACACCGGCGATAACGGATCTTATTTTTGTCCCGGAATATGTTTCGCATTCCTTGACAGCCTTTTTAATCGCATCCACGGTCGCATCGATATTTATGATCAATCCTTTTCGTAAACCGGTTGAGCCTGCACTGCCCATACCAAGTATTCGCATGCCCTTTCCGTTTATTTCGGCCGTGATGGCACATACCTTCGTCGTACCTATATCAAGTCCTGCAACAATCTGTGAATTCATCATCGAATTACCTCATGCACGGGCTTTACGATAGCCCTGTTTGCAAAACGGAGATCGATATAATCAACATGCAAGTTCCGTTTTGATATCTCTGCCTCCAGTTCACCAAGACGGTATAACTTGTTGTCGTAATCACCTGTTCCTATCTTTACCACCATGCCGTCCATGTTCAGTACCATCTCGCTCAAATTATCTGCAATGATCTCAATGTGCTCTTTTTCGTACAAGAGACCCTTTTTTTTTATTGCCTTCACGAGATGAAGAGCCTCGTGAATGTTTTCTCTCTTTTTAAAAGGATCCCCCGATATGATTGGCAGGAATGGAATTGGACTTTCCTTCAGTTCCTGCAGCATTTTACCTCTGTCGTCAACGATAAAAAGACGTCCCTTGACATCGATCAGCGCAAACGGCTCTGCTTCTTTGACATACATATGAAGCGTGTTCGGGAATTCTTTCCTGATAGCCAGAGAACGAATCCAGGGTGATGAGATCATCTTCCCGAATACTTTCCTGCTCGATAGAGCAATCAAATTATCTTTACTGCTAATACCTGAAAGTTGTCTTATCTCCTGATCCGTCAAATGAGCATTGCCGTATGAAATAAGTTTCTGCACTTGAAAAGATGCCTTGACATGCATTGCAACAAAATACGCAAGGACCACGAATAGAATCATCGGCAGCACCATAAAAAGAACATATTTAATGTTGGCAATAAAATGATTGCTTCTGTTCTTTTTCGCTTTCTTATACTTCCTGTTGTTCCTACTGCCCATAAAACGCTCCTGCCAGAATTTTTTCGAGAAGATCTGGAAATTCAATACCGGCCTTTTTCGCAATCTTGGGGAGGAGACTCGTTTCTGTCATGCCGGGTATTGTGTTTACTTCAAGAACGAAGGGATTGCCGCGGTTGTTCACTCTCAGATCAACCCTGGTAGCACCGCTGCATTGAAGGGCTTTATGAGACGCAAGCGCGAGCCTTTTCGAAAGAGCATATGACTTTCTGTCCAGTACCGGAGGAAGGATGTATTCCGTTAATCCGGATGTATACTTTGCTTCATAACTGTAAAACTCCAGAGACGGTCTTACTTCAACACCTCCAAGCACAGCATTATTCAGAATGCCTATATGTATCTCTTTTCCCGGTATATATTTTTCAATGATTATCCGGTCGTCATATTGAAAAGCTGTTTCCAGGGCCTTATTCATCTGTCTCCTGTTACGAACAATGGCAACACCAACGCTTGATCCCTCAGCAGCCGGCTTGATAACCCAGGGCATTGCAAAACCGGTCCTGGGCTTCATCCTAAAGCTTCTTCCCGAATTCTGATCCATAACGGCTGATCGATGAACAACTTTAAACGGCGGAACCGGGATACCCTGAGATGTAAATATTTTTTTGGAAGCCTCCTTATCCATGGCAAGAGCAGAAGCAAGTATCCCCGAACCGGTATACGGAATGCCCAGTATCTCGAGAAGACCCTGTACAGCGCCGTTTTCACCATATCCTCCGTGGAGCGCAATAAAAGCATATGAAATCTGCTTTCTCTTCAAAACCGAGCAGAGATCACGTCCCGCATCAACAGGCACCGCCCGGTAGTTCAATGATTTCAGAGCCTCGTATATTGCCCTGCCGCTTTTAAGGGAAACCGCTCTTTCTGACGACCTGCCGCCCATAAGAACCCCTATTTTTTTTCTCTTCAATGTTGAACGAGTCACACTCTCAATTTCTCCCGACTATTTTTATTTCAGGTTCAAGCGTAATACCACATCTTTTCTTCACATTCACGGACACGTGCTCCATAAGGTTCATATAATCAACTGCAGTGCCGTTACCCCTGTTGACAAAGAAATTCGCATGGACAGGGCTCACCTGAATTTCTCCAATGGTCATGCCCTTGCACCCTGTCTCGTCAATCAGTTTTCCTGCTGAGCTACCTTTCGGATTTTTAAAGACACATCCTGCAGATTTCTCTGCAAGAGGTTGTTTCTCTTTTCTATCTCTGAAAAAATCTTCAGTGCGCATGGATACCGATTCACT
>JBFGJU010000127.1:0-6061 GCA_041577035.1 Thermodesulfovibrionales bacterium
AAAGATCGGTGCAATGCCCGCGATAATAGCTCTTACGCTCTATGCCCTTTTGCCGATCATCCAGAACACGGTGACCGGACTTGAGGGCGTCTCTCCGGACATCATCGAGGCCGCAGAGGGAATGGGCATGACCCAGCGGGATGAGTTACGCATTGTTAAGCTCCCTCTTGCACGGCCCGTTATCATGGCCGGTATAAAGACTGCCGCAGTCATAAGCGTTGGCATAGCCACACTCTCGGCTTTTATAGGCGCGGGCGGCCTTGGCGAGTTCATAAACCGCGGGCTTGCCCTTGCGGACACCCGCCTGATACTCCTTGGCGCAATGCCCTCTGCACTGCTGGCTCTTTACGTTAGCTTCGCCATATCGTCGCTTGACTGGGGCCTTCATAAAAGAAGGCGCAAGGACAGCAGGATTCTGGCTGGAAAGCGGGGCCTCGCGCTCTCTTTGTTGCCCCTTGCAGTTCTTTTCGTAATTGGTGGCGCTGGCATAGTCCGGAAGTCAATGCCAGGGCCAGAAAGGACCATCAGAATCGGGAGCAAGAACTTTACCGAACAGCTCATACTTGCCGAGATAATGGCACAGAGGATAGAGCACGAAACTGATCTTAAAGTAGAGCGAAAGTTTAATCTTGGTGGTACCATGATATGCCACGAGTCCCTTGTAAACGGCGAGATAGACATGTACCCCGAATACTCGGGGACAGGACTTATTGCAGTACTCAAGAGATCTGACCGGCCATCAAACCCTGACGAGGTCTACGATATAGTAGCCCGCACGTACAGAAAGCTCTTTGACCTCAGGTGGCTCAGACCGCTTGGTTTCAACAATACCTATGCGATAGCTGTTCGCCGAAAGGATGCGGAACAGAACGGATGGAGCACTATCTCTGATCTGAGAGAAGCGGCGGATTCGCTCCGTGCGGGCTTTACAGCTGAGTTTTCCGAAAGGCCTGACGGTTATCCCAATCTCAAGAAAGCATATGGTTTTGGCTTCGGAACGGTCATAGGCCTCGATCCGGCGATCATGTACGACGCAGTGAAGGAGGGGCAGGTTGACCTCATAACCGCCTTCTCGACAGACAGCCGCATCCCCGGTTACAATCTCGTGGTGCTCGATGACGACAGAGGCTTTTTCCCGCCATATTACGCGTCAGTAGTAGTTCGGGAAGACACGTTGAAAAGGTATCCGGAAATTGGCGAGGCCCTTGACCCCCTTGCCGGCCTCATCGACGAGCAGACAATGCAGGGGCTGAACTTTCGGGTAGACCAGGAGAAACGTTCTGTTCGCGAGGTAGTCAGGGAATTTCTCCATGGAAAGGGCCTGTCATAGCCGGCGTAATTCCGTCAGTTCTTCAAAATCGTCTGATTCATCAGTATCATGTTCACACTGATACAGTATTCATGATGATAGAAACAATGTCATGTGCGGCATGAGGCCGGCCCAGCCGGCCAACCGACTGTTTCATCCTTTTGATTTTTTCCCTGTCGTCCAGCAGAGAATCGATTTTATAGGCTAGCGCTGGCAAATTATTACATCTCAGGGCAACCCCCTCCTCCAGAAAATGATCACTGTTCCTCTCTTCCTGCCCTGGAATAGGGTTGACAATAATCATGATAAGACCGCTTGCCAATGCTTCGGAACTGGTAAGACCTCCGGGTTTACCGACCAGGAAATCGGAAGCTGCCATCCACTTGTCCATTTCATTTGTAAAGCCCAATAGCTTGATGAGATGTTTTTCAGCAGGTATTTTTTCCAAGCGTTTCCGTAATGTATCGTTGCGTCCGCAACTGACAACCGCCTGAACAGGATGCTTGATCTTCTGAATAACCTTAACAATAGATTCAACAGGCCCCACCCCAAATCCGCCAGCGGATATAAGTATGGTCGTTCGGTCAGGATGAAGACCAAAGTGCTCCCGCAATGCCTTTTTCGATTTTTTTTCACTGAATGCAGGATCAACCGGTATGCCGGTCACGTAAATCGTCTCTGGGATTATTCCTACTTCTGAAAGATAGACCTTTGTTTCCTCGCATGCAACAAAGTACCAGTCAACGTTTCGGTAAAACCACATAGCATGCGCATCGAAGTCTGTAATAACGATCCCTACCGGTATATCAAGATATTTTTTTCTTTTCAAGTAAAGAAGAATTTCCGCTGGAAGAAAATGCGTACAGATGGCGATACCCGGTTTTTCTTTCTTGAGAAGCCTGATTAATGAACCGGTATTGAGACGATCCAGAGCCAATCTGCGCTTCTGGAACCTCCAGGGCTGATCAAGTGAATTATAGACCCAACCGAGGATCTCCGGTTGTTTATTGACGAGCTCCAGATAAAGATCTGAATAGGCTTTTCTGAAAATTGGATTGGTATATTTGAGGACTTCTATATGCCATGAGAGTATACCGTTCATGTTAAGGGCTGATACAAGTGCATCTGCTGCCCTCATATGACCGGCGCCTGATGCAGCAGACAGGACCATTATTGATGTTTCTGAATGATGCCTTGTCATTCAAGAATCTTTGTCTTAGAAAAATATATCATCTTTTTTTTAATATCTGATTACAGTCTGATTTCATATTATACTGGTTGAAGACTACACCATAAGATTCTGTTTTTCAAGTGATAGTAAAGGAAAGAAAGCATTTCATTAATATGCTCGATCCTCTGTCCGGCACAGCTAAAAAAATGGGGGTAACATCCTGTAACAGGATACCCCCATTTCATCACTAGTTGAAGCGGCTAAAAAATCAGGGCCGCTGCGTATCTTCTTTTTTCGTCTCCTCCTCGTCGGAACTGTTGTCCTTCGAACTGACTGCCCCTGTTTCACCAGCAAAATAAGCGGTACTCGGGCGCCAGTCAAAAGTGACAAACATCCATGCCTTCATAATGCTGCCAATTGCAAGAAACGAAAGCGTAATGAGAACGAAGGCATAAAAGATATAAAGAAGCACATAATTTGCGTACAGCAGCTTCTCCACATGCCCTTCATAGAGCGAGCTTACATACTGGGGGAAAAATTCCAGTATTAAGAGACCCGGGATAGCGATTAAGGCCAGTACGATAAGAGATGTCTCTTTGCCGGACGACTTCCCTTGATTTTTCCTAGCGTTTTCCATGGGTTTCTCCTTTCTTTTGGTGCCATGCGGCCCCGATTATTATTCCTATCTGTTTTCATATTACACGACCGACAAAAAGTGGACAATTGGAAGAATTTCCTAATCCTGATAGATAATTGTCCTAGATTAATATGTTTTTGTTTTTAAAGAACAAAATTGTACTCAAAGCCGCAAAGTACGCAAGAAATATTTATTCTCTCACCCCGAACAAGCTGGACTATACGGGGCGGGCCCAAGCGACCAAAGGGAGCAGGCGAGAAGAAGTCTTTTTTGCTTCTTTATGAAGGTTTATTTTTGCCTCAGCCTTAGCCTTAACCTGAACCTGTATTTTCTCCTAACCCCTTACTCCTAACTCTATATTCTTCTGCCTATTCGCCATGCGCTTTGCGACTTGCGCTTTGCGTTTCACGCTTATCCATGCCGCAACCACGCGAGCGCTTCTCTTTCACTTATAAACGCCTTTACCTGAAAGCCAACATTTACCGCAACGGATTCTGCAAATTTATGATGCATTTCATCGCTTGTGTAGAGCAATGCTATTTTCTCGGACCGGGTAAATCCAAACGTTTCGAGATCAGAGACAAACTTATAAATATTAGGCAAAGCTTCTATTGACTGTGCTTCTCTCATATCAAAAACATATTTGTTCAGTTTCCTATAGCTCTCTATAGATTTGATTGCTTTTGAAATCTCTTCTGCCACACCTGAATTCATAACTTCCGTGACCTTGATAACCATGTATCCTTCGCTCTCTTTAGCAATTATCTGATAGGGCATGTTATATCAACCTTTAAGCATTTTATGAAGTTCCCTTGAGTTCATAAAATGCTTTCCTTCTTTCTCTTTTACTGCTTTATAAAAATCGCACAGCCTGCATCCGGTAAATGATCTTGCATATGTTCCCTCAGGCTTTCCTTCGCACATGGTCCCCGCTACTACCCAACAGGCCCTCCCAGCATTTTTCCCGCCGTGAACACCATCCAGCTTTTTTTCGGTCGCGGCAGGACACGTGCCAATTTCCTTTGCCAAATTTCCGCCAGTACGCCTGCCACACTTCTTAACGTCCCAGCAGTTCAGTTTTTTTTTCTTCATACGCTTTTCGTGCTTCACTTTCCTAACAGTACTTCCTAATTTGACTATACGCCCTTTAGAAGGGGTTTTCAACTGAGAGATATGGAGAAAATAACCGGAGTTTCTATTTATTTTTTTTTATATTGGGACCGCCGCCCCTGACAAAAGCAGTGAGTACTAGTCCTGCAATAAAAAAGACGGTTATCGCAAGTATAGCGGGCCTCTGGCTGCCGAACGCAGAAGAAAGATATCCAAAGACCAGGGGTCCCACTATGGCTGATGATTTTCCGACGAGCGAATAAACTCCAAAATACTCACTTTCCTTGCCAGCGGGGATAAATTGAGCAAAGAAGGCACGGCTTGCGGCCTGGACCGTACCGAGTCCGAGACCTGCAATGCTTGCGATGATCATAAAATGCCTTTTCTCATGGACAAAAAAAGCTATGACCGTTACACATGACCAGAGTACCAAAGAAACAGTTACGACGCGTTTCGGTCCCCACGCGTCAATGGGTCTTGCAAGCGCAAACGCCCCGGCAAGTGCGGTCACCTGCACAATCACATACAGGCCGATAAGCTCGCCGGTAGCAAAACCGAGTGTTGTCGAAGCAAAAATACTGGAGAAGACGATCACGGTCATAACGCCGTCTTCATATATGAGAAAAGCCAGAAGGAATTTTCTCAGTTCTTTCTCCCTGAATATTTTCTTCAATGCGTCCCATGAATATCGGCCTCCCTGCACAGCGGAATTCCAAAGAGTGAGATTGGTCTTTCTATCAGATGGAAGAAAGAGAAAAGCAGGAAGAGAAAAAACCGCGAAAAACAGCGCAACCATAAGCCAGGTGTGTTCAAAAAGATCCCTCCTCACCAGCGGTAACGCAATCAAAAGTGACAGTATTGAACCGGCATAGCCCGTCCCGTATCCCCATCCTGAAACTCTTCCCTGATACTCAGTTTCAGATATATCTGGCAGATATGAATTATAGAAGACCAGTCCGCCTTCCAGCCCGATATTTGCTACAAGTAATAATAAAAAACCCTCCAGCACCATGCTCTTTTTAAGGAATATGAAACAGACAACAGACAGAACACATGCGAGGGTATACAGCATGAGAAATTTTTTTCTCTTTCCACTGTAATCGGCAATGCCCCCGAGAAAGGGTGACGATAGTGCAACAAAAACCATGCTTGCCGAGATCGCCCATCCCCACCACATATCTCCCTGACCGGTATCATTACCAACAATGACGGATACGAAATAAACAGGGAAGATAACAGCTGCAATGACAGCTGAATAACTTGAGTTGGCAAAATCAAACAGGCACCAGCTCACGATCTGACGCGATATTTTCATAAGTATCAGTCTCTGGCTATTTTTGCACAGGATAGCAGATCGTCGAGATCAGATCAAGAAATCGCATTTTAGGTTAAGGCTAAGAATAGAAAACAAAGACATGCTCTCGCCCGCTTCCTTTGGTCGCTAGAGCCTGCCCCGTATAGTCCAGCTTGTTCGGGGTGAGAGAATACATTTTTTATTCTGTTTTGATTAATAAAAAGAAGACGGGATTAAGGACGTTCTGATTCCTGATTATGGCGACGATACAATGGTCCTGAGGGCTCGGTCTCTTCATCAAGTTCCTGCACCGCGGAGCCCATGATCTCAATAGCTTTCAATGCCATCTCTTTCTCGACTTTCTGAATGGCAAAGCCCGCATGTACCAGTACATAGTCACCAAGGGCAACCTCGTCCGGGAGAAGCATCAGATTAATCTCCCGCCGCGCACCATATACATCAACCCGGGCCCTGAGGTCCTCTATTTCGACGATCTTTGACGGGATAGCAAGGCACATGTGTTATTGTACCATACGGGCA
>JBFGJU010000128.1:0-6060 GCA_041577035.1 Thermodesulfovibrionales bacterium
ATGATTTTGCGGTTACTGTTTTAAAACAGTACCGATCAAGGAAAACCGGCGCGCGATATCCGTCGAAGTGGGAAGTAGCAATTCCCTCAGAAGACATTCTTATAACTATCATTCCTTTGATAGAGGATCAGGAGTTTATCGGAACATACTCAACATGGAATTACTACTGGGAAGGAACCTGCGCAATAACGGGAAATATCAAGGGGAGGGCATACGTGGAAATGACAGGATATTGACCTGCCGGATCAGTATGAACCCAGTTGGTTATTCGTAACGATAGGCACTTGTGCGAAGGGAGTGTTACAGACTCATATGATAGAACTTGAAAAGGTCATTAAGTGTTATGGAAAGAGATGTGTACTGCAGGGAATAAACCTGCACGTGGAGCGCGGTGAATTCATATCAGTTATGGGACGGTCGGGATCGGGTAAATCCACGCTCCTGAACCTTATTGGAGGTATGGATGTGCCCGACAGCGGCAGAATCCGTGCTGATGGAGAAGAAGTCTCTGCATACACGGACGAACAGCTCACGGTATTCCGCAGAGAGAAAATTGGTTTTATTTTCCAGTTTTTTAATCTTTTTCCGAATATAACCGTATATGAGAACATTGAAATGCCCCTTCTTCTGAAGAATGCATCAGGGTATAACGACACCATAGAGACCATCATACAACTTGTTGGTCTTGATGGAAAGAAACACGATCTTCCTTTTCAACTTTCAGGGGGCGAGCAGCAGAGAGTAGCGATAGCCCGGGCCCTTGTACACGAACCTAAAATAATTCTCGCCGATGAACCGACCGGAAATCTCGACAGCACAACCGGAACGACAATTATGGATCTCATACGGGATATCGCACGGAAAGACCAGAAGACGGTTATCCTTGCTACTCATGATGTATCAATTTCACGCTATGCGAATCGGGTATTAACAATAACAGACGGCATTATCAGTCAATGACATTTCTCAGACTGTTAAAACTTATTGTCCTCAAAAATATCAGAGAAGAGAAATTCCTGACCCTTCTGTCCATTCTGGGAATTGCGCTTGGTATCGGCCTCTTTGTCGGCGTGAAAATTGCCACTGATCGGGCGGTTATCTCCTTTGAAGAGCATGTTCAAGGCCTCAATCCATACGCAAATTATGAGGTTGTCGATATATCGGGCGTTGATTTCGATGAGACTCTTTATAAGAGCATCAGGTCAATTGAAGACAGGAGCTTCCCGGTTATTCGGGTAAACGGCTATCTTCCCGACAGGAAGACAACGATAGACATCAATGGAATCCACACGGTTAGAGTTGCATCGCATTTAGGATTTTCAACTGACAGAAGCTTTGACATAGAAGGCTTTTTCAAAAAATTGAATGCGGTCCTCATTACCAGAACATTTTCTGAACGAAACCGCATAAAAAAGGGCGACATCCTTCACACTTTTGTGTACAGCAGGCAATATCCTTTACACGTCGTTGATATTGTAGATATCCCTTCACTGCCTTCACATACCGTGCTCATGGATATCGGCAATTTCCAGGAATACTTTGGGAAATCCGGTCTTCTGACAAAAATAGACATAGAAACAGATGAAAAAACAGCATCGAGCATTCAGCGTATTCTTCCTTTGACCCTCGCCCTCGAAAATAAACAACACGTGATCCGCCAGCATGAATCATTAATTGCATCGTTCAGATATAACCTTCAGTTTATAACCTTTCTCGCGGTTCTGGTAGGGGTATTTTTACTCTATAACACGGTATTTATCTCAGTTGTAAAGAGAAGAGAAGAAATTGGCATTTTGCGCGGACTCGGCACAAAGAAGCGAACCACGGTGCTCCTGTTTACTGTTCACGGTTTAATTCTTGGTTTCATTGGCTCTGTAGCGGGCATTCTTTTTGGGCAGATTTTCTCCTATTTTTCCGTCATCGCAGTGGAAAAGACCGTTTCTGCCGTCTACCGAAGCATATCAATAGCTGATTATCTTATTACCGGCAGTGATGCAGTGGGGTCACTGCTGCTGGGGCTGTTTGTTTCATTCTGTGCCTCATTTATACCGGCGCTTGAATCCGCGCACGTCAGACCTAACGAAAGTTCAAAAGCCGGGTCCCTTGAAAAACAATATAAACGCCGTCAGAAGATATTTTCGCTCATTGGACTCGTCAGTATTCTTGCCGGGACGGGAATCGTATATGTTGATTACAGATATATTCCCTTTGATTTTCCTTATCTTTCTTATGCGGGGATTCTCCTCTTTATCATGGGATGCACCTTTAATGCTCCCGTATTCCTTTCTCTCGTGCTAAGAATCTTAAAGATACCCGCCCGAATACTATTCGGTGCAGCCGGAAAGATTACTGTCAGTGACATTGAAGGCAGCCGTTACCGTTTTTCCGTTGCACTCATGAGCGTAGCAATAAGCGCCGCGTTGATAGTCGCGCTCCTGTCATCTATAGCTTCACTGAAAAACTCCTTCAAAGACTGGTTATCGACATATCTCATTGCAGACGCATATGTCAAACCGGCTTCCTGTAAATCAAATTACTGTTTCGATCCTCTTCCGGACGAAGTCATAAGCACCATCGAAAACAGCCCGGAAGTTGACGATATTGGCAAATTCCGGGCGCTTCAGATTGATTTCCAGGGTCAAAAGGTTGTTGCTGGGTTCGGAAATACAGCCATATGGAGCAAATACCGCAAGCGAATGAACCTCAGTACAAGAGAGGAAGAAAGTTTACAAAGACTCGTAACCGGCAGAAAGGCATCCATATCGGAATATCTGAAAGTTAAATACGGATTGATGTTAGGAGACGAAATAACAATTCAGACGCCAAAAGGAAAAGAGGCTTTCACCGTCAATTATACGTCAATAAGCTATTCCACAACATCCGGGTTCATCTATATGGACAGGCAGTGGCTCAAAGAACTCTGGGGAATGGATGACGCCACGCAGCTGACGGTCTATCTAAAAGAAGGTGCTGACACGGAACAGTTCATCATGAAACAGAGGGAACAGCTATCAAACACATACGCGCTCAATATCGTAGATAACAGTACATTACGGAGGGAAAGCCTCGACATCTTTGACAAGAGTTTTACTCTTACGTATGCGATAGAACTCATTGCGATAATCATTTCGATGATCGGGGTTATCAACACACTGCTTATTTTGGTATTCGAGAAGAAACGGGAGATATCCATTATCAGATATCTCGGAGGAAGCTGGCATCATATAACAAAGACCATGATTTTATCCGGGGGATTAGTCGGTGCTGCAGGGATCGTCTTCGGCATTATCATGGGTCCGGCAATCAGCATGGTAATCATCCATGTGATCAATAAAATCTCATTCGGATGGGAAGTTCGCCTTCATGTACCATTTCTCTATCTGACCATTCTGATGGTAATTCTGTTTTTAACGACAGTATTGGCAGGGGTTATTCCGTCTCGAGTCGCCCGAAAAATAGATCCAAAAAGCTTTATAAGCTTTGAATAGCCGTCCGGTCTTCCTGTCTCACAACGTGCTTGACCTGTAACAGGGCAGTCTTTCGGGAGCCTATTTTCAGGCTTCATTCCGGAATAGGAATATTACTCCCTCCCCTTAACGAACTGGAGCGTGATTTCAGCTACCCGCTTCCCGTACAGTTCGGCTGTCTCAATATCACCCTTCGAGGGTGCCCCGGGCGGATCCACCTGAAAGCTTGCTGACATTGGCCCTATGAAAGAGCCAACCCTATTATGGGTCTCTGGTCCCGGACCTTCGATACTGTTCATTGCGTCCATATTATTTTGTGAAGGAAACATCCCGGTACCCACCCATATCATTCCATGCTGCATCGCAAAAACAACAATCCCTTGAAGGGTATTTAATTTATCACCGGAAAACGAACTCGAGTTTGAAAAGCCGCCGGCGATTTTATCTTTCCATGCGCCTGAAAACCACTTTTTGACTGAGGCCTCCATGAATTTCTTCATATCAGAAGCTATGTTGCCCATATATGTGGCGGTTCCAAAAATAATAGCGTCCGCATTATCCAGTATGTCAATGTTCTCGATTGCTTCGGAAGCGGTCATAATTTCAGCCTTAATGCCATCAACACCTGAAGCACCTTGATGCACTGCTTCAGCCTGCAGTTTCGTATGGCCATAGGTACTGTGATATACAACAATAAGTCTGCTCATGATTTACCCCTTTCGTAATACTGATGGTGACGTGCGTAGGATGTACCATTATTCTACACTAATAATCATATCTGTCCAAAATAAAGATATCGTAACGGCTGAAAGCCTCATAAACCCACTGAATCGACATTCTGTTGCGATGTCCAACCTCGTTTCGATATTAGGTGTTATCGGGACTACTCTGTATTATCGTTATAAGAATATTGGGTCGTGGATTAATTTCATAAGGAGTCGTCATTGTGTTTATTCGACCTCCAGCCGTTTTTCAAAACATTTGGGACAGCAGTGACTAAAAATATAACATTGAAAACAGACTATCATAATATAGGTGGCAGAAAGGATATAAGAGACATTACAAATCAGAATCTTCATAGAAAACGGGGATAGCCTCTTGAGGGGGCTACCCCCGTTTGATAACAGCTGTTCCTGAAAAAGAGGCTATTCTTGTGACGTCCTGACTTTCTCCTTGTTCTTTTCTCCGGAATCGCCTTCCTTTGACGAGATGGATCCTGCTTCACCCGCAAGGTATGCAGTGCTCGGCTTCCAGTTAAATGTCACAAACATCCATGCCTTCATGATGCTGCCAATCGCCAAGAACGTGAGCGTAATGAGCACAAAGGCATAAAAGACGTAAAGCAGTGAATAGTTCGCATAGAGAAGCTTCTCAACATGCCCTTCATACAGTGAGCTGACATACTGAGGGAAGAATTCCAGTAATAACAGGCCCGGTATTGCGATTAAGGCAAGCACGATTATCGACGTCTCTTTTTTGCCTGATTTCCCTTTGATTTCATTCAATTTCTCCATATCTTTCTCCTTTCTTATCATAAAGCAGTATTCTGTTTTCTCCTGTTCTGAATTATCATCAAAACTTAAAAAGTAATTCTAATCAGACCTGTATATTACAATTATACAGCAAATATAATGCCTGAGCTTTAGGCCATACAAAAAAAGGAATATGCACAGGGAATTTAAGACATTAAATATTATAAATCAATAGGTTATAACTGTAGCAGGCTCGTGGAGCTATGGCATAAGATGTTTAATCAGCCACTTTGATTGGTTACATTTTGTAGCATTGCAAGTTCACTGTCACTTCCAGTAACACGATATTCATTGCAGTACATTCTTTCCGCACATACATCGGACGCGGAAATGAGAATCGTTCATAAGGCGAGTACTTTGAGAATCTCATGGGGAATAATATAACGAACACCTTCTTCGCTCATAACCAATCGGTAGAAATCACATGCCTGACAATTCATTACTACCGCGCCATGCGTCTTCATCATATTTAAACGACAAAATGTTGCCGCTGTAATCCAGCATGCCCTTCCACCATGCCTGCCGCCGTGAATCCCATGAAGGCGTGATTCACTGTACGCCGGGCAGGGTATTCTCCTGCTAAGAAACGTTCTTCGCCTGTGCGTTTTACAGTCATAAAATTCCCAGCAGTTTTTTTTCAGCTTTTGCGGTCCCGTTTTAAACGCAACACATACCAGCGACCACTGAAAGATCTTATTGAGATAAGGATTGACATCACATCCTTCTTCGCACAACATAAGATGTGACCATGATTCAAAGTCTCTGGCTCCCCCCTGGATATGGTAAATGCCTCGAGTTAATAAATGTTTAAATACTGCCATAAGCACACTCAGCCCTGTCAGACCGATCCTCTTTGTCCGCTAATTTGCCTCCGCAAGAATTTCCTTATACAGGCAACATAAGCTCTTTGCGCATGGAAAGGATGGATCTATTCTCAACGATTAACCTGCCACTACGCAGCGGTCATTTTCCAGAACACCATAAACCTCATGAATTCGGTAGGTCTCCGCATCCCAGTCGCTTCCAAAATGCGTGCCGAGCATACTCAGCGCATCTGGATC
>JBFGJU010000129.1:0-6057 GCA_041577035.1 Thermodesulfovibrionales bacterium
GCTGAGCAGATCATGCAGAATATCGCAAAATCCCACCCCAGCCCATATCGCCATAATACCAGATCATATAAAAAAGCATTCAGTGCTTCAACAACCGGGTATCTGATTGAAATCTTTCCCTTACAGTTCCTGCACTTCCCTCCTAATAATAGATAACTGACTATCGGTATATTATCCCATGCCTTGATCGCGATATCGCACGAAGTGCACCTGGAAGAGGGAACAACAAGGGATATATTTCTCGGAATTCTATAAATGCAAACATTGAGAAAAGAGCCGATAACTGCGCCAAAGATAAATACGATAAAATAGATTATCACTTATTCAGCCACACTACTTATCTCAGATGCCTTATCCTTAAGAGTGTTTATCTCTTTATCAAGCTGCTCTATCTGATTAATCGCATCAGTTACCACTTTGTCACCTAAAAAATCCTCTGCCGACTGCTTTTTCATCTCAATAATGCGCTCTCCGATCAGTCTTATAAGGTCATCTCTTGCCCTGCTCTTTCCTTCAGACTGGTACAGCAACTTAATCACGGCAATTTCTATCTGTAAACGTTCAGCAAAAAGATGTGCCAGCCACTTTATTCTCTTAATGCCGTTTACAAAGCTTCCCTTTAATCCTTTCAGCATCAAAACCTCCCTTATCCCGTACTGTAAAAATTATCCCATTTGCGGAAATACAATTCCAGGTCCTCCCTGAGAGCCGGATATTCTTTTATTTCCGGATCCCCTTCAACAAGATCAAAAGCATCCTTCTTGGCACTATCAAGGAGTTTAACATCCCGCACAATATGAGCAATTTTAAAATCAGCTATCCCGGACTGCATAACTCCCAAAAATTCTCCGGGCCCTCTGATGATCAGGTCTTCTTCCGCTATTCTATTTCCATCATTGCTCGCTACCATAATGTCGAGCCTCCTCATCGCTTCCTCAGTAATTGTTCCATATGTTACCAGAAGACAATACGACCTGTCAGTACCTCGACCGACACGTCCCCTTAATTGATGTAATTGGGCCAGGCCAAATCTTTCGGCATGTATTATAAGCATGATCGTAGCGTTTGGGATGTCCACGCCGACTTCAATAATGGTAGTGCATACGAGTATGTGAATCTCACCTCGCTTAAAAGCAGCCATTATGTTTTCTCTTTCAGCTGTGTTCATCCGTCCGTGCAGCAAACCAACCGTATATTCACTGTATTTTTTCTCAAATGCTATTTTGCCCTGGATAGCCGACTTTAAATTCATTTTTTCGGAATCATCTATAGCAGGATAAACGACATATGCCTGTCTTCCTTTTTTGATCTCCTCGCTTAACAAGGTATAAATGTCCGCTTTGGTCTTCTCGTCGAATACCTCCGTAACAACAGATGTTCTGTTGGGCGGCAACTCATCAATTACAGAGCTGTCAAGATCGCCATAGAGTGTAAGAGATAACGAGCGGGGTATTGGGGTGGCAGTCATAACAAGCACATCAGGATTAATTCCTTTTTTTTCAAGTCGTGCCCTCTGCATAACGCCAAATTTATGCTGTTCATCTATTACGGCTATCCCGAGTTTATTGAATATCATGCGCTCCTCTATAAGTGCATGCGTTCCAACGACCATGGGTATTTCACCTGATGCAACACCTGCCACAGGACCTTTCATGACACTGCCCGTAACCAGTGCGCATGTTAATCCTATCTGTTCGATCAGTCTGACGATGCTGAGGAAGTGTTGTTCCGCTAGGACCTCAGTCGGTGCCATCAAAGCGGCCTGATATCCTGATTCAACAGCATATAGCATTGCAAGAAGTGCAATGATCGTCTTTCCACATCCAACATCTCCCTGAATCAGCCTGTGCATGGGATGCTCGCTCTTCATATCGGTCAGGATTTCCCCAATCACTCTCTCTTGTGCCTTCGTTAACGTGAAAGGCAGTACGTTCAAAAGAGATTTCTGTAATTCTCCCGGATTCCTGAAGACAATTCCTTTCTTTTTTCTTGCCCTTCTCTTCATGAATGCAAGTCCCAGTTCAAATAAAAAGAGTTCATCGAATGAAAGTCTTTTATGATAGCAACTGGAAGAGCTGTTTAATGAATCAATATCAGCATCGTTATCCGGGAAATGCACCTGTCTGACACTCGTATGCAAAGACGGAAGATTATGCCGCTCTATAATAGACAGAGGAATATGATCAAACAGCTGTTTTGTTTCATGCTGCACTACCCCGAATATTATTTTTCTGAACTGTTTCTGACTGATACCTTCGGTGAGTCTGTATACCGGCACTATTCTGCCGGTATGAATATACGGCGTATCGTCTGCCGTGACTGTTTCAAAGTCCGGATTCTCCATTTCCGGGACTCCTTTTTTCGAGACGTCCCGGCTCACCGATCCGCTGAGCACAATGTCCTGCCCGACTTTTACTGTATTCCTCATGAACGGTTGATTAAACCATTTCGCCTGCAACACGCCTGTTCCGTCAGTAATGACGATTATGAAAATCTTGAAGCGTCTTTTACGAAGGGTAATCACATCCGCAGACAGTACGCTACCCCGTACGGTCGCATTTTCACCGGGAAGAATTTCGGCTAGCGCCCGTACAGCTCTTCTGTCTTCATATCTGAAGGGAATATAATACAGCAGGTCTCTAATGGTATGAACGCCAAGACGTCTGAATAGTTTAGCCCTCTGCGGGCCTACGTCCTTAATACATTGAATATCGTTATCTGATGAGGCCACTATTCATCGACAGATTGGCTCTCATTTTTCCCCGATTCCTTCTTTATGGAATCTTCCAGTGCTTTGTCGGTTTCTTCCATTCGGATCTTTGAATATTCCGTGTCGCTTATAATATCAATGTACCAACCGGTAAGCTTCATGGCGAGCCTGACATTCTGACCCTTTTTACCGATAGCAAGAGATAGCTGCTGGTCATTCACAACAACCATCGCTGTTTTAGCTTCTTCGTTAACCCCGACTTTATCAACAGTCGCAGGGCTTAAGGCTCTCGCTATGAGTACTCTTGGATCGTCTGTCCATGGGATGATATCTATTCTTTCACCTCGAAGCTCCCTAACTATCGACTGTACTCTGGTCCCCTTCATGCCAACACAGGAACCCACAGGATCAATGGAGGTATCAGTAGAATAAACTGCTATTTTAGTACGTTCTCCAGGCTCTCGCACAATATTTTTTATTAAAACCAGGCCATCATTAATTTCCGGTACTTCCATCTTAAAAAGGCTTGCAACAAATTGGGGAGTTGCCCGCGAAACAATGATTGCCGGTCCTTTTGAAGTAACTCTGACGTCCTCAATAATCGCTTTCGCTGATTCACCCCGCTTAAGATTTTCGCCCGGCAGGGTTTCCTTGAGAGGTAAAGCAGCTTCTGCCTTGCCAAGGTTGATAAAATAGAGTCCTTTTTCCTTTCTCATAACCGTTCCACTGACGACATGACCAACTTTATCCTTAAATTCATTATAAATAACGTCTCGTTCTGCCTCTCTCACCTTCTGGAATATAACCTGCTTGGCAGTTTGAGCAGCTATTCTGCCCAAATCCTGTAAGTCCATCGGGATGTCAATGGTCTGGTCAGTTTCTTTTGCAGCATCTATTTTTCTTGCATCCTTTAAAGAAATCTCTTCAAGCGGATCCGTAACTTTCTTAACAATTGTTTTCGTTTCAAAAACGTCTATATCACACTTCTGCCGGTCGATCGACAAATGGACATTGGTTCTTCCGCCATACTTCTTTCTCAGGGCAGATTCAAGCGCAGATTCAAGCGCCTCTATCAGGACTTCTCTCGATATACCCTTTTCCCTGCTTAATTGATCGATTATATTGCACAGTTCTTTTGATATTTTTTTTGTCATTTTATCTCAACCGCCAGCTTTGCCTTCGATATGTTAACAAGGCTGATATTAATTCTGCCATGCTTATCCATGACTAACACAATATCATCGCCATCTAAACCCTGTAGTGTCCCGGTGAAAGATTTCTTGTTATTAATCCGATGTTTTGTTCTTATTGTTATACGTTTTCCAATATTTTTCTGAAAATCTTTCCTGCCTGTCAATGGCCTGTCCAGACCTGGAGACGATACTTCGAGAACATACGACGTCTGGATCAGATCCTCGATATCAAGCATGGCGGAAAAAGCCCTGCTAAATTCCTCGCAGTCACCGAGCGTTACGCCTCTTTCTTTGTCGATAAACACCCTGAGCAATGGCTTCTTTGAACTGCCAAGAAGAAGAACATCAACCACCTGAAGACCGTATTCACCGGCCAAAGATTCAGCGAGTTCCGCAACCTTAGAAAGAACCGTGTCCATATAAAATAAAAGAGTGGGACAGCCCACTCTCAGATGAAAAAAGCTGGTATATAGATCATTATAAGTTATGCCCATAAAAAAAAGCAAATACGATTTCCCGATGCTGATTACATAATCGCACTTCGCATCATCAGCATCATCACTGCCTGCCTTTTTACAAGACGTTCGTCGTCATTCGTGACAGGAACTCACCAAGTGCTGTGTTCGATAACAACATGTTTTTCTCTGCGATACAAGGTGGTTCAAAAATAATTATTGCGTTAAAATACATCATTAGTGATAATAAGTTATAGTAATACTGTTTAATGTCAGAGCATGAATTGATTCAGAAGAATGAATGATGACCCTGAAATGAAATCTCCATTTATGTCGGAACAGAATATTTTTTTTGATCTCTTTCCTGATCCGATTCTGGTTTTCACAACAAACGGGATGGTCGTCTTTGCCAATTCTGTTCTCTTAAACATTATCAACAGCAAAAAGGATAACGTCATTGGGAAACACATCAGTGAAATACCTCTTATAAATAAGTTCGGTGGTACATTCGATCATGTTATGCTCAATACTACAAAAGGCCTGGAACGGATTGAATATGATAATAAGAATTACGAGGCGGTATTTTTTCACGTTACCCATGCCAAGGAACAGGAGTTGCTGTGCGTAATCTTGAAAGATATTACTGACTTTATCCATCTTGAAAAAGAGTTAGTAAAAAGAAACAAAGAGCTGATCATAATCAGCACCCTGTCGAGAACATTTATTTCATCCGAAAATATGGACGTCGTCATTGAAGACCTGCTTGACAAGATTCTGCTTATCACTGATTTCACGATTGGCTGGCTTATACTGAAAGAACATTCTTCGCACAGACTCAAGGCCAGCAGGGGGTTATCCTCTGGTCTCCAAAAAAGGATTGAAGAAGGTATCCTTGATTCCATATGCAGAAACGTGGCTGATATGGATGAACCGCTCTATATTGTGGAGACGTCAGAAATATCAGATATAACCGTTTTAGAAAGGGAAGGCATAACCTTTTTAACGGCAATGCCTCTCTACAGCAATAAGAAAATTATCGGTTTTCTTTTTCTTGCACGACGGGATACGGTAACCGAGAGCTTCGATTTTGATACCGTGGCCTTACTGTCGCTCATAGGCAATAATATTTCGCTCATTCTGGACAAAATAAAACTTTTTCAGGAAACAAGGCGCCTCGCGATTACCGACAGCTTGACGGGCCTGTTTAACAGAAGACATTTCTATAAACATCTTGCCATTGAGATCGCTCGATCAAAGAGATACGGGAATACCTTCTCGGTAATGTTGTTTGATATTGATAATTTCAAGAAAATAAATGATACCTACGGACACCACGCCGGAGATATGGCGCTCATAAAGATATCGGATATTTTCAAGGCAGTTTCGAGAGAAACTGATGTCATTGTTCGTTTCGGAGGAGAGGAGTTCATTATTATCCTGCCCAATACCACGGAGGATGCGGCTTATGCGCTTGCCAACAGAATTAAGCAGACGGTACAAGAAGCAGACTTCAAGATATCTACCAGGGAAAGAATACGCTTGACGTTAAGCGGAGGAATTGCATCATTTCCCGGCAACGCGTCTGATGAGCATTCGCTGCTCAATGCCGCTGATCAAGCTCTCTATGCAGCTAAGGCTGCGGGGAAAAACAGAATATCCTGCTTTAAGAATACTTCTGGTGAAAAAAATATTCAAAAAA
>JBFGJU010000130.1:0-6052 GCA_041577035.1 Thermodesulfovibrionales bacterium
AAACAGGTTCGTCACGCGGGCACATATGAGAGCCTGTTCATATAGGTTAAAAATGCTCAGGATTATTATCAATTGCTTTTAAGGTTGTGAAGACCTTCTTTTGAGTAGTATACTTAGAAAGAAATCATAACAGCTAAAAAGGAGAAATCATGAGAAAAACAGCAAGACTTTTTCTGATATTTATCATTATCATTTTGCTGGCAGGATTGGTCAATGCCGCGGACTATAAGAAGCAGCAGGAACTCGTCGATAAGGCCCGTATCACTATTGACAGCTTCATTTCAGACAAAAATCTTGAGTGGTTTCGTAATAACGTAAAAAACGCAAAGGCTCTGTTAATCATTCCTGAACTTATGAAGGGTGGTTTTGTTCTAGGGGGCTCCGGGGGCAGAGGGGTTTTACTCGTAAAAGATGAAGTATCCGGCGATTGGAGTAATCCGGCATTTTATAGTATAGGGTCAGTAAGTCTCGGCATTCAGATCGGGGGGAAAATATCAGAGGTTGTTATGATGGTTATGACCAAAAAGGGTCTGGAATCACTGTATGGGTCCTCGTTTAAATTGGGTGGTGATATGTCTGTTGCAGCAGGACCGGTCGGCGCTACTGCTGAAGGCGGAACTGCCCCAAGTCGTAATGTCGATTATCTTTCTTTTGCCCGGTCTAAGGGTATTTTTGCCGGAGTATCACTTGACGGCGCAGTAGTGAAGACCAACGATGAATGGAACAGTGCGTATTATGGGGCGTCAATCAGGCCAGCTGATATTCTTGTATCCCGCTCTGTGGCGAATGCTGATGCAGATCGCCTTCGACATGCCGTTACCAAGGCTACGAGTGGAATCACAACTAAAGGGAAAAAAGCAGAAGACCAGGAAGAAAAAGCGCTTACAGAAGAAAAAGCAGAAGACCAGGAGGAAAAAGCGCTTATAGAAGAAAAAGTAGAAAACCAGGAGGAAAAAGCGCTTACAGAAGAAAAAGCAGGAGAGTTCTTAAAGAAAGAAACAGAAATTGAGCAAATACGGGACAAATATCAAGAAAAACAATAAGGCTGAGATGTTTAATGGTATTGGTTATCGCACCGGTCGGTTGAGATTAACCGAAGAGGTTGGATCTGCATGATATCAAAAAAGTGGCAGCGAACAGGTAATTTTCGGGGTATAATTCTTTAGTATTGTCAAGCACTTATGTTTTTATCGCGCTGTGTTTTTCCAGTTCTGGTTCACATAATTATGCCCTGGAATGTAGAGTTGCACTTTATTCATGGATTGATTACCATGTGATAAGAGGCCTTTACATAAATGCGTACACAGAAAAGACGGTATAAAAGATATCGCGTTGATGGTCTGGATATCCATGCAAAGACCGTATTTTCGGCTGAAGTTGAGCTCATCAATGTCAGCATGACCGGCGCCTATTTGCAGACATTCAATAAGTTACGGATAGGCTGTAATTATCTTATCTGGCTGAACAACGAAGGAATCCTGCTGCCGCTCATGTGTACGGTAAGACGGCTGCTTTCATCCGAAATAAGACCGGAACAATCCGGGAGGGTATTATCGATTTATAAGGCAGGCATTGAATTTTTGGATTCTGATGCAGAGACAACGGCAAAAGTGAGAGATTTCATTGGAAGACACAAGCTTTCACGGGAACAGAAATTCGCTTTTGAGAAAAGATTCGACAGGATGCGTTATGAACTGCCAAAAAGAACAACTGCCCATCTGAACTATGAAGAAATCCATACAGTCAAGACTATAAGCCTTTGTGGTATGCTCATTGAAACAAAGTACAAGTTCGGTCTGGATAAAAGCGTTCCCATGGAACTGTTTCTTCCTAATGAGGTGCCGATCAAATTCCTGGGACGGGTAGCGTCCTGTGTCAGCAGAACAGACACGTACCAGAAACCAGTTGACACCGGGATCGAGTTTCTGGACATGCCTGAACCCGACAAATCCCGGCTTGGCAGATTTATCACTTACAGGGAGGCTCATGTATAACAAGAATACTTTTTCTGTTTTACCGCAATCTCATCAACCATTGTATTCTCTTTTGACGGATACGTTAAACGCCTTTTTCCTTATTGAGTTCTTGACCTGATGCCCCTCTGATACACAATAATATATCATGTGCGGCCGCTTTGTGTTAGACAGTCCTGTTGATATTATCGTCAACGAGTTTAGTGTTGAAAGACCGTCTTTTAATCTGAAAAAGAGCTTTAATGTATCCCCGAGTCAGACCATTCTGGTACTCATATCTGATAGTAAAAGAAGATTAATTCCATGCAGGTGGGGATACATTCCTTCATGGTCAAAAGACGAGTCAATTGGAAACAGGATGATCAATGCCCGGGCTGAAACGATCACTAAAAAACCGAGTTTTAAGAATGCCTTTAAAAAAAGGCGCTGCCTTATCATTGCTGACGGATTTTATGAGTGGCAGCGCAGGGAAAACACCAAATCCCCTTTTTTTATTCACCTGAAATCAAACCGCCCCTTTGGATTGGCCGGTCTCTATAATGTCTGGACCTCCCCTGATGGCACGCCTCTCTGCACCTGCACAATCGTCACTACTGAAGCAAACAGGATCCTCAGAGAAGTCCATGGCCGCATGCCGGCTATTATTTCAAAGAAAAAATACGATGTGTGGCTAGATCCGGCAATCAATGATTCCAGTGAATTACTTCCCCTGTTACAGCCCTATCCCGCTGATGAGATCGAGTTTTTTGAGGTATCCAAACGGGTAAACTCTCCGAAGAACGACTCACCGGAAAATATAGAACCTCTTCATTCATAATCACTCGCGGGCTCATGAAACGCTGCCTGTGTATGGCCGATGGCTGCAGATCTCATATGCAAGCGTCGGCTTTAATCTGCGCCCTGTTCCACGATCTGTTCAACCGATGGTAAAAGTGCAACTGAAACGGTCACTTTTCTCTTTTTTAAGGTATAGTTTGTTTCGATTACATCGTCTACGCCAAACGCTTCTGGTCTGTACAGCGGTCGCATTTCGTAAGCAATGGCAGTTCCTCGCTCATCCATTACCTTTCGTAATTGATAGCTCTGGAACAGGTGATGCCAGCTGATAAAGCCTTTGGCTTCCTCTAATGCCTCTTTTGCAGACAGCTTCTTTTTGGTGCTGTACCGATGAGAGGGAGCGTGCGGATCAATAGTATAAAGATCATCTTCTTTATCGAGTATTGCCACGGTCTCCATATCATTTCTGTGACCCGCTCCATAGAGAATAAGTCTGTAGGTTCCAGTTATTTCGGAAGTCTCAGCACTCTTTGTGATCAGACTCTTTCCGCCCACATATGTTTTTATCAGAAGAACAGCTAATGCAAAAATAGCTATGAGCATAAATAGCCCAGCAACAACTGATTTCTCTGCCATGATTATTCAATGCCTTTCGTCGCCTACTGGCTCAGACTGTTTTATCAACAGCACTACTTTAAAGACCTGTTACGTCAAACGTGTTGCATTCGGAAAAATCCCCTGATGAAAAGCCGCGTTTGAACCAGGCTACCCTTTGTGAAGATGTTCCATGGGTAAATGATTCCGGGATTACATACCCTCGTGTCCGTTTTTGTATCCGATCATCACCGATGCTGCTCGCAGCCTGCAGTCCCTCTTCAATATCACCTGCCTCGAGGAGATTGCGCATCCGATCTGCATGAAAAGCCCATACGCCGGAAAAACAGTCTGCCTGCAATTCCTGTTTCACGGAAAGCCGGTTTGCTTCTCTCTGATTCACACGCTGTTGCAACGTCCGGACCTGAGAGGATATCCCGAGCAGTGTTTGGACATGATGCCCTACTTCATGAGCAATAACGTATGCCTGAGCAAAGTCACCAGGAGCTTTAAAGCGATCCCGCAGATCCCGGTAAAAGCTGAGATCAATATACACTTTTTTGTCTCGCGGACAATAAAATGGTCCAACCGCCGCCTGCGCAAACCCGCAGGCAGACTGAACCGCACTGGAAAAAAGTACCAGTTTCGGCACGCTGTATGTTTTACCCATTTGGTTAAACAATCCTTTCCAGGTGTCTTCAGTATCGGCAAGCACCACAGATACAAAATCCGCTAATTCATCCTGCTCTGGCGAACCTCCCGGAGGCATTGTATCGTTATACGTGCTATTGCTTGTCGGGACAGTTTGTTCCAGCAACATGGTTGGATCAATGCCGAAGTACAGGGCAACAAGCACGAGAACCAGTGTGCCCAGACCACCGCCCAGAGCGCCGCGTGATACTCGCATGCGGCGCCTGTCTTCTACATGCTCACTCCTTCTTCTCGTCTTCCATCTCATAACAATTCTTCCCGATCCTTAGAGATCGATTAGAATTATAAAGTCAACGTAATCAGTTCACACACATGTCTTTTCAATGACCAACAATGCGTGGCAGCGTTTTTGCGTGCTCTATCCAGCCTTCCACCTGCTTCTGCACCGGCATTCTTCGAACCAGCTTTTTTTGAACATTTATTTCCTTCATTTTCTCGAGCAGATGTTCTGCATTCCTCTGAGCACACTCAGGAACACTGTCAACCCCTGCGGCCTCAAGAAGTTCAGCGTACTCTTCACTCACCCCTTTAATGCGCGCCAGGTCCGCCTGATTAACCCAGCGAAGAATCACCTTTTCGCTTACGCCCGTTTTGTCCGCCAGTTCCTTCCGCCCTTGCGGAGCAGCGCCCTGTTTGAGTAACATCTCAATTGATGATATACCCGCCTCCTCAAGTTTGTGCGAGAATGATTG
The DNA here is from genome assembly GCA_041577035.1 of Thermodesulfovibrionales bacterium. Taxonomy (GTDB): domain Bacteria; phylum Nitrospirota; class Thermodesulfovibrionia; order Thermodesulfovibrionales; family UBA6898. The sequence goes on from JBFGJU010000130.1 coordinate 4,748, forward strand.
ACCAATACCTTCGATTTTTGATAATCGCGTCATGGTACACCCCCTTTCATTTACAATGTATCACAATCCCTGGAAAATGCAAAACAGCAAGCGTTGATATGCCCCCAAAAAAGCAGTCAGAGCACAAAGGCAATGAGGACTAAGCGCGCAGCTGAAGTCTCCCAATCGTGTAACATGGCACATTATTGATTGGATACAGTTCTGTGCCATGATACAGTTTTAATTTACATTTCTTTTTCGATTTATACATATAACCTTTTGATTTTGAATTGAAAAATTGCAGTCTTCGGATGTGGCTAACTCTGGCACGCATCTTGTTTATATTTTGTTTGTATGTTCAGGAAAATAATCCCCAAAATGTTTTTTGCGATATCTGTCGTGTTTGCGCTGGCCCTTCTGTCCTGCAATGGGTATTACGCAGCCGGAGGGTACAGTTCCGGGTATTACGCAGACAATTATTATTATGGTTATGGCGGATATTACAGAAAGCATTATTATTACAGTCCTTATTATTACAAATGGCCTTACTCGTACCGATATTATCGGTATAAACATTACAAGCCCTACCGCAGATACTACAAAAGCCCCTATTATTATCGCGATTATTATTATAAGCGCGATTATTATAAACGCGATCATTATAAACGCGGCTATTATAAGGGAAAAGGATATAAGTATGATCGAACGAGAAGGGATTATTATAAGAGGGACTACCGGAGGCGAGGCTACGGCGGACAGGGTTATCAAAAAAGCAGTCCCAGAGGTTTGAAACCGTACCGCGGCGGGGGCGGGCAACCTGCCAGGGGCCGACCCGGGAGAAGATGATGATGCGTGCGATGAAATATTCAAAGAGTATATGTGTATCTTATTGGCAAAAGGGGGAAGCAGACAGAGAATGAACAAAATAATATGGCATGCATTCATAGTGATATTGCTGATTATTCCCGGATTTTCAGTCCATGCGCAGGAAAAGCTCTGGAATGATTTGAATAATAAGGGGGCTGACCTGCTTAGCTCAGGTAACTATGAAGAAGCATTGTCCGCAGCTCAGGAGGCCCTGAAAATTGCAGAAAGCACGTTTGGAAAAGGCCATCCGAATGTAGCATTATCCCTGAATAATCTGGCAGAGGTTTATTTCGCTCTGGGTGACTATGACAAAGCTGAACCCCTGTATAAGCGAGCCCTCGCCATTGATGAAAAAACGCTCGGCAAAAATCACCCGGACATCGCTACTGACCTCAATAATCTCGGATTTCTGTACAGTTCCAGGGGCGATTATGACAAAGCTGAACCCCTGTATAAGCG
>JBFGJU010000131.1:0-6002 GCA_041577035.1 Thermodesulfovibrionales bacterium
CCCTTTTATGTGCACGACCATCGTGCCGGTATCTTTTACCGAATCCAGTATGACCTTAGCTGTTCCGAGAAGAGGAGTAACTCTTGAACCGTCATAATTGAAGTTGTCACCATACCCCCCGATAAGAAAAGGTCTTTTAGCCTTCAGATGCCATATTGGGCTGTGATTACCCTCAAAGCTGAGGGCACCTTTGACTTTTCCGGCTTTTTCATGGGCCAGACTGCTGAGCGGCAGTGCGAAAACAGCCACGAGCAGTAAAGACACAAATATAATTATTGTTTTTCTACACACAACTAAAACCCCCTTATCTAGTAATGAACATCGGCATACTTAATTCATAACATGTAAATCACCTGAATTCAATTTATTTTTACAAATGTCGTATGGGATTCACCTCCCTTTTTTTGGATCCTTGATTAAAAAATAAAGCAATAGCCTTTATAAAGATGTAATGCTGCTTACCAAGCAGAAGATTATTTTCTGCGTTAGGTGCCCTGGCAATAAAAGCTTTAACAGCATATGCTTCAGCACTAGCAGAATCTCACGTGCCCATATATTTTGCTTTTGAGCTCCATTTATGTAATGAAGGTTACATAAAAATCTCAAATTAATTATATACTGTAAATGATAAGATGATTTCTTAGAAAAATCGCTTGCGAGGAGTATTCATGTCACAGGAAAAGACAAAGCTCTGGTATCTGAAAAATCTGGACATGTTCAGCCATCTGAGGGAAGAGGACATAGAGACCATAGATAAATACTCACAAATGAGGGACGTGAAGAAAAAGGAGAAACTCTATTTTCAGGGCGCGCATGATGATAATTTCTATATTTTAAAAAAGGGGTCTGTGAAGATTATTAAACATACGCAACAGGGTAATGATATCATTCTTGACATTCTTTCAGGAGGCACTATTTTTGGTGAGATGTCGGCTTCTGAACCTGCAGAAAAAGACGAGTCTGCTGAGGTAATTGAAGACGGTCTCATATGTACCTTGAAAAAAACAGATTTTGAGCGCCTTATCCAGTTAGTGCCGGGACTCGAGATTAAAGTAACAAAGATGATGGGGCTTAAGCATCGGAAAATAGAGAATAAATTGCTGGAGCTTCTGTTCTGTTCAGTCGAACAGCGGCTCGCAAAAACATTTCTTCGACTCCTTGATGATTTTGGTATCCCTGACAATGGTGGATACCTCGTAAAGATTAGACTCACTCATAAGGATTATGCTGATCTTATCGGCTCAACCAGAGAGACGGTAACAGCCACATTGAATAATATGAAAAATGAAGGTCTCATAGATTTTGAAGGAAAACATGTTCTTGTAAAGTCCATAGAAAAGATAAGAGCACTGGCTCAATAAGGGGAATCCTTAAATTCTATTGATTATGAAAAATCGTTAATATCAGCAAAGGTATCATTTTTTAAACCGTTTTCTATGTCAATGAAATTCTTCTTAACAAAAAAATAAGTGCTTCCATAAAAATGTTATAAAAACGTTATAAATTATACGAATATTTCATGATATGATAGTTATATTCGGGGATAATAATCAGAGGCCTGTTTAATACACTATTTCGTTTTAGTTATAAAAGGAGGATATATGAAAACATTACTTTTTCCAGTCTTCTTGATTTTGCTCATACCATCGGTGCCGTTGGCTGATACGGATCACGCGAAGTTTACCCAGCATTATAAAGGAAGCTTATTCAAGATTACCGAGAACGGACACTTCAGTGTTGAGATGGTCCTGAAAGAAAAAGATCTTGAGGTCGGGGAAAATGCAATTGACCTTATTATTCACGACAGCAAAGACCGGGATGTCATTGGTGCGACCGTAACCATTACCCCATGGATGCCGGAGATGGGCCACGGCGTGTCAGACGAACCCGTTATTGAAGAAAAGGGAGGGGGCCTGTATACGGCACGTAATATATTCATCATCATGGGCGGCCTCTGGGAACTGCGGATAACAGTATCACTGGATGGCACGAAAGATACTACGGTATTTGAATTCAGGGATGTCAGGATGGAACATGGTCATGCCATGCGCCCTCCTGCGGCCGGTGACATGGATCTGTCAGTTACACGGATGTCTCACAAAAAGCTCTTTTCCGTAACATATGAAAGCCTGCTCGACCCGCTCCGCATAAACAGAATTCACTCTTGGAAACTCACGGTCAAAACCGCTGACGGAGAACCGGTTACCGGGGCAACTGTCACGGTCGATGGAGACATGCCTGAACACGGACACGGACTTCCGACCCAACCCGAGGTTACGCAGGAAGTCGGTCAAGGTGTGTACCTTGTTGAAGGACTCAAATTCAGTATGCCGGGCTGGTGGGTCATGGATTTTCACATCCGGAAGGATGGACAGGAGGACACGGTAACGTTTAATGTTCAACCGAAGTAATAATGGGTGGGTGCTCTCCATGAAAACTGCGCTTACACGATATTTTTTGTATTATATGTTCATAGTGTTCCTGCTGGCAGTCTATGGGCCGAGAATCGCCTGGAGCAGTGATCTTCACATATGGAGCGAAGAGGAAATTCAGGTCCTTCGATCACTCTGGATTGATTCCCTTCCACCTTTGCCAAAAGACCCGACGAACAAATACGTGGATAACAGAAAGGCAGTTGTACTCGGAAATAAATTTTTTACTGACAGCCGTTTCAGCGGAAATTTAAAAGTATCCTGTGCTACGTGTCATCCCGCGAACAGCAACTTTGCAGACAATCTGCCGCTCGCTCATGGAATGGGAACAACCAACAGAAGGACGATGCCCCTGATCGGCGTGGCGTATAACACATGGTTTTTCTGGGACGGCAGAAAAGACAGCGCCTGGTCACAGGCCCTCGGTCCATTCGAAAGCCCTGTAGAGCATGGCTTTACCAGAACACTCTGCGCTCAGATCATCATCGATCACTATAAAGATGAATATGAAGCACTCTTTGGACCATTACCGGCCTTCTCAAAAAGAGATCTTCCACCACTCGCCAAACCGGCAATTGATGAGCCTGTTTCTCTCAAGGCCTGGATTACCTTGCCACCGGATGTGAAAGACGCGGTTAACCGTATATATGCGAATATGGGAAAGGCTATAGCGGCCTTCATGCGGACAATCATTCCCGCCCCATCCCGTTTTGACCACTATGTGAGGGCAGTAGTAGAAAAGGATCAGAAATCCGTCATAAAAATACTCTCATCTGATGAGGTTAAAGGACTGAGACTGTTTATCGGGAAGGCACAATGTTTGAATTGTCACCCCGGCCCTCTCTTTACGAATGGAGATTTTCATAACATCAGCGTTCCGCAGCCGGCAGAGCTCCCTCCCGACCAGGGGCGCGCTGTTGGTATAGCGCAGGTGCTTGCTGATGAGTTTAACTGCTTAAGCGTTTACAGTGATGCACAGCGTTCTGACTGCGGTGAATTGCGGTTCATCGACACAGACACGGATAAATACGCCGGAGCCTTTAAGACGCCTACCCTGCGAAATGTGGCAGAGCGTGCCCCGTACATGCATGCAGGACAGTTCGCGACGCTCCACGAGGTTCTGGAGTTTTACAAAAATCTGCCGCCTGGCCAGAGAAGCCCTGAACTGGGACATTTTGACTTGAATGATCGGGAAATGCATCAGCTCGAATCTTTTCTACGTACTCTGAGCGGCCCGCTTCATTCCGGGCTGCAATGAACTCCAGCGTATTTCTGAAACACAAGGATTCTTATATAATCTGATTTTTATTACCAGTGTTATGCGGCTGATAGTTTTGCAAATGCTTTTTCTTGTAATATAATCTAAGTAGTTTTTTTGTTGGGGGTACTTTTACGAATCAGAAATTGCGGAGGTTTCATGGCTGATTATTATAAGGATGAAGATCTTGATCGATTTGGGGAGATAGGAAAACATAATCCAGAGCTCTTTCAGAAATTTATGGACTGGTATAACACATCACTGACGCCCGGTGCTTTGTCGAGGAGAGAAAAGGTTCTGATCGGCCTTGCCGTCGCCCACGCAATTCAATGCCCGTATTGCATCGACGCCTACTCGAAAAGCTGTCTTGAGGAAGGCATGAGTCTCGAACATATAACAGAGGCTGTTCATGTTGCTTCTGCGGTACGGGGAGGTGCATCTCTCATACACGGCATTCAGGCGCATAACACGGTTAATAAGTTATCTTTGTGAGCGGGAAACAGGAAATAAGATGAAATTCACGGATAAAGTAGCATCAGCCCAGTTCCATCCGTTGCATGCGACTGAGATTCGAATACTGCAGGTAAATCTCGGGTACCGGTGTAATCTGTCCTGTAAGCACTGCCATGTTGAAGGCAGACCAGGGAGAAAAGAGGTTATGAACCGTCAAACCATGGATTACGTGCTCAGTGCTTTAAACAAAGACCCGGTGAAGACACTTGACATTACCGGAGGAGCTCCTGAGCTCAATCCCGATTTTACCTATCTCGTTCAGGAAGCGAGACAGAACGGCAATCACGTGATAGTAAGAAGCAATCTGACGATCTTTTTCGAGAAAGGCATGGAATACCTCCCGGAGTTCTACAAAAAGAACAATGTCGAAATTATCGCATCGCTTCCCTATTATCATCAGAGCACCGTTGACAGGGTGCGGGGTAACGGCACCTTTGAAAAGAGCATCGATGCCCTCAGGAACCTGAACAGTCATGGGTATGGGAACAGTTCCGGCCAAGCTGTGCTCAATCTCGTTTACAACCCCCAGGGTGCCTTTTTACCCGCGTCACAGGAATCTTTGGAAGATGCATATAAAAAAGAACTGGCGCGGAGTCATGGCATAGCGTTCAACCGGTTGTATACGTTTACCAACATGCCGTTGGGGAGATTCAAGGCCTTTCTTGTCAAAACAGGAAATCTGGATACATACATGCAAAAACTCGCCTGCTCATTTAATCCGCAGACACTTGAAGCGGTCATGTGCAGGCACATTCTGAATGTCGGCTGGGATGGAACATTATACGACTGTGATTTCAATCAGATGATCAGACTGGAAATCCCTGATAAGTATCCCGGACATATTCGTGATTTTGACTATGCCCTTCTTTCCAAACGTGAAATTGCTGTTGATGATCATTGCTTCGGATGTACTGCAGGCCAGGGCTCAACCTGAGTAGGAGCAGTTTCCTAGCAGGCAGGTAGCCTGCTGAAAATATCACGCAGCATGTGATTTAAATTGTCTCGCATGTGAAGGCTTCCAGAGCCATGCCGCCGATACATGCAGTGGCATACTTTAAGATCCATGAAAACGTCCGATCTGAGCAGATTGATTGTCTTTATTATGATTAGAACCTTGGCAGCACGAAGATTGCTCACAATGCTATTACTGGTCTCGTCTCTTATATTCTCTGTGGATCTCCCCTGTCACGCTCAGGATGCTGATTTTTTTTTATACGAGGAGTTCAATGACCTGAAAGAATGGAAAGAGCTCACTTTTCCTAAAATAAAGGAGCATTCACGTTACACAATAGAAAAGAACCATGAAACAACGCATCTTAAGGCCGAGAGTGATGCATCAGCGTCCGGCATTATCCTCAAGAAAGATTTCAATGTTTATGATTTCCCAAAGGCCAGATGGAGATGGAAAATAACCAATGTCTATAAACGTGGCGATGCAAGAGAAAAAACAGGTGATGATTATCCCATCCGTGTTTATATCGTATTCAAGTATGATCCGGATACTGCTTCTTTTGGCCAGAAGATAAAATACGGCATAGCAAAGAAATTATACGGTGAATACCCGCCTCACAGCAGTTTAAATTATATCTGGGCCAACAGGAAGCACAAAGAGAAAATCCTTGCGAATACATACGCGGGTGAAGCAAAAATGGTCATCCTTCAGACCGGGGCAGACAACGCCGGCATATGGAAAGACGAAGAAGTAAATATCCTGGATGATTACCGGTCTGCTTTTGGTGAAGATCCTCCACCTGTCGCGGGTATTGCTATCATGAATGATTCCGACAATACCGGAGAAA
>JBFGJU010000132.1:0-5944 GCA_041577035.1 Thermodesulfovibrionales bacterium
ATCAGCAAAAAGAATAGGGTAATTTATCTTGAATTTATCTGAAAATGCTGCAACCATGCTGATATTATCCGTGCCCTTGTCCAGCGATAATGCCACGACAGTAAAGCCCTTTTCTTTGTATCTGTCCTGGAGCATAATAAGTTCCGGAACAGATTCTATGCAGGGGGGACACCATGTTGCCCAGAATTCCAGTAAAACAACTTTGCCTCTGAAATCGGATAAACTGACATCCCTGCCATTGATATCCGAAAGCGTAAAGTTCGGAGCAGGTGAGCCTTTCTGAACCGTCTTTTTTATGTCCTGAGAGCTATCGCAAGAGACAAAAGCCGTGCAGAATAGAATGACAACGAATTGCGTTAAACGTTTCAACATAAGCCTCTCAAAAGTGTTCTCAGGAAATAATTATCGCGTATCCCAGCGGAATCAGGAAGTGAGCAGTGAGTCAATTTTTGCTTTTAGCTGTGGTTTGGGAACTGCACCGACAACCTGGTCAACTTTCTGCCCGTCTTTAAAAAACATCAAGGTGGGTATGCCCATTATTTTAAATTTACTGGCAATATCAGGATTTTCATCCGTATTGAGTTTCATTATCTTAACTTTACCGCTGTATTCTTTTGACAGCTCCTCAACCGTCGGTGCAACGATGCGGCATGGTCCGCACCATACAGCCCAGAAATCGATCATAACCAGACCAGCGGAATTCATCACCTCTTTTTCCCAGGTATCAGTAGTAACCTCACGTACACCCTCAGACATGTATTCCTCCTTTTGCCACTGATTAGAGTTTTCGTACTAATTAATTATATTTTTTATCAGAACAATTTGTCAATGAAGCTGCAGTGAAATCATAACGGTATACGGCATGGAAGATTGATTGAAATAATGGCGGTTTACAGCTGAATCTTACGTTCTCTGGCAAAATTTCTAATGATAATTACGGATGTGTTCAGGCGCTGAAGTCTTAAATTTCTGCGACGAATCGCATCAATGTCACCCGTTGGAAACCGGGACGTGCGAATTTCCTGCTGAACTTTTAATATTTCCTTATGAAAATCCTTAAGGACGGCGGAAGGAAAGGATTTTAGAAATATAGGATTGACCGTAGCATACCCGTCAGCAACGTCATAGGTTATAGCTTTGACACTTTTGCCGCGAATATCAGCCATTGTCTTTCTTGCGATGCATTATTTTCGATAATACTATACCAACCTCATAGAGGAGAATTATAGGGCCTGCCATGAGAGTCTGGTTAAAGGCATCAGGCGTAGGGGTTAGAATAGCCGCAGCTACAAAGGCCAATAACACGGCGTATTTTCTGAATCTGCTCAGTTTTTGCGGAGTGACGAATCCAAATTTTGTCAGAAAAACAATGATGAGCGGCAATTCGAAAACAAGACCAAAGGCTAAAATAAACTTCAGGGCAAAATCTATATAATGACCAACCGCGATCATCGGCACAAGATTCTGCGTCTTATAGCCGAAGAGAAAAGATAAGGCAAACGGGAGGACAATTAAAAAGCAAAACAATACCCCTAAGAGAAAGAGGCCGGTTGAAGAAAAGAGAAATGGAAGCAGGAATTTCTTCTCCCGTGCAAGGAGACCCGGAGAAACATATCGCCAGAACTGATAAAATATTAATGGCAAATTAATAATAAGTGACGCAACAAAGGCAATTTTGAAATGCATCCATAATGCTTCGGCAGGCCTGAGAAATACGAGAGACTTCAGAGGAGACGATGTCTTTTCAATGATTTGAACATAAGGACTGTTGAGCTTCAGCTTCAGCTCCGATTTCAGAGGAAAAGAAAGGAGGTTAAATATATTCTCCGAAAAATAAAATGTAATAATAAAAGCAAGGCAAATACAAACCAGAGGCACAACAATTCTCTTTCGTAATTCAGAGAGATGTTCTGTCAAAGGCATTTTAGCTTCTTCCAATTATATCCCTTCCCCTTCTCCGGATTGTTTCTGCACTTCGTCCTGCTTTATAATGTCTTCCTTCTGCACCTCGTCCTGCTTTATAATGTCTTCCTTCTGCACCTCGTCCAGATGTGTATCAATGCCTGTTACGGTATCCTGTCGCACCTGATCGAACTCTGTTTCTATTTGAGATTTTGCCTGATAAAAACCTCTTCGCACCTCGGTCATCCATTTTCCCAGAGTTCTGGCAAGTTCCGGAAGTTTCTTGGGACCGACAACAAGAAGAGCAACAAAAAAAATTACAATCAATTCCTGCAAGCCAAGATCAAACATCAAATAATCCTTAACGATTTTCTTTTAGAAACCTGATTCACTCTTCTTCGTATATTTTCTTCAGATGTTTTTTTTCGTATGGTGCAACAACCCCCACGGAAAAGATAATACGGTATTCGGGCGATCTGTTATTGAGATCAAAGCCCAATCCAATGTTCGTATAAATCGTATCCGTCGTCTTTATCCGATAGCCCAATCGTGCTTCAGCTTGATCATATTCGTCTGAATAGAAGCCCTTCTTTAAATACAGTTCACCAAGCATCGAAACGTTGTGGGCGATAGATAATTCTATTCCTCCGGCTAGAATAACTTCATCCTCCAGTGAATCGTCTCCAGGACGGGAGTATAGGGCATTGAAATGGCCCCTGAATGGCGCAATGCGCTTACTGATAATCAATCCCACTCCCAGCTTACCGTCTGAACTCAGTTCTTCACGTCCGGTGGAAATCGATGCATGAATCAAATAGGCGATCGAAGGACCATATGTGCCTTCATCGTAAATCCTGTGCTTCACACCAAAAGCAATGTCTTCAAGACCGTCAATGGTGTCCAAAAACTGATGAACATAGGGAATAGTGATGCTCATCTCTATATTATCAGAAATGCCATATGATCCCTTCACGGTATATCTAAAAAAATCAGGATCTATGGAACTCTCGCCTGACAACTCGAAGGAATATTTCTGTTTCGGATTACTCTCAGCGCTAAACGTTGAAAAAACTCCATAAGGAGAGACCGGCTGCAATCCCAATATATCAAAACACAATCCAGGTTCAGGTAAGAAAAGGATCAAGAGTACCAGTGAAAAAAGGAGAGAAGAAAGCCATTTCATCATGAAAAAACATAACAAAAAAATGCATACGTGTCAATCAATACTTCTCAAAGAGCTTTTATCCTTCGCTCACACATAAACGAAGGAACGATTGGCCGGTTTCCGCGTTGGTGACAGGATGGGCACCGGTTTTTTTATTTTGCCGGATAAAGTTGACTTTTTTAAATTATATATATTTTAATATTTATTTGGAGGTGATACAATATGTACGCAATTGTTGACGCTGGAGGAGAACAGCTCAGGGTATCTCAAGGTGACGAGGTAAGAATAAACCAGAGAATGGGTGATACAACGGGGAAGGTAGAATTTGATAAGGTTCTCCTCCTTGCCAAAGATGATTCGGTTTATGTGGGGGCTCCGTTTCTTGAGAATGCATTGGTAAAAGCTGAGGTGAAAGATTCCGGCAGGTCGAACAAGGTTCTTGTATTTAAACAGAAACCGAGAAAGGGACACAGAAAACTCAGGGGTCACAGCCAACATTATACCCTATTGAAGATAACAGACATCGTTTTCGGAGGATAAGATGGCACATAAAAAGGGCGTAGGTAGCTCTCGCAACGGTAGAGACAGTGAGTCAAAACGGTTAGGTGTAAAGAAATTCGGAGGACAGCTTGTTAAATCAGGCAATATCCTCATACGTCAGAGAGGAACGAAATTTCATCCCGGCAGCAATGTAAAGAAAGGATCTGACGACACACTGTATGCTGTTGCTGACGGTATTGTCAGTTTTGAGAGAAAGAACAGGGATCGATTACAGATCAGCGTTCATCCACATCCAAAGGATTAAGTAGCACACAGCAGTAGCACACGTAGGGGCAGATCGTTATCTGCCTTTTTTTTTGTTTTTTGTCTGCTCATGAGATTCGTTGATTACGCAAGAATATCTGTCAGAAGCGGAAACGGAGGCAAGGGATGTGTCAGTTTTCGAAGGGAAAAATACGTGCCTAGGGGAGGACCGGACGGAGGTGACGGAGGCAGGGGAGGGAATGTCATCTTACGGGCTACCATGCAGCTCCAGACGTTGCTGGATTTTCGCTATAAACGTGAGTATCGTTCACAGAAAGGACAGGACGGTATGGGCAAGAATATGCACGGAAAGAATGGGACGGACCTTTTCATTCCGGTTCCCGTCGGAACCGTGGTAAAGTCCTGCGAACAGGATGTGATCCTGGCCGATCTGAAGGAGGAGGGTGATCTTTTCGTTGCAGCGCGCGGAGGAAAGGGCGGCCTTGGAAACGCACATTTCGCTACCCCGACCCGTCAGGTGCCTAAATTCGCTCAACCCGGACAGGAAGGAGAAGAACGCTGGTTGATACTGGAACTGAAGCTGATTGCCGATGTGGGCCTTGTTGGCCTTCCGAATGCGGGGAAATCAACACTCATTTCGGTTATCTCAGCTGCCAGACCTAAAATTGCTGATTATCCTTTTACAACGACGGTTCCGAATCTGGGTGTCGTCAGGGTTGAAGAACACAGGAGTTTTGTTGTCGCAGACATCCCCGGATTAATAGAAGGAGCACATGCGGGAGCTGGACTTGGCATTCAGTTTTTGAGGCATATCGAGCGGACTAAAATATTTCTTCACCTTATTGATATCTCCGATACTGCGCAGGGAGATCCGGTGGAACACTATCATATGATAAAGAAGGAATTGGGAATGTACAGGGAGGAATTACTCGCAAAACACCAGGCAGTTGTCGCTACAAAACTGGATATCGCAAGCGATACAAGGAAGCTTGACATACTGGAGAAATATTGCAAAACTAACCATATCGAGTTGATAAAAATATCGTCCGTTACCGGAGAAGGAATCAAAGAATTGATATATTATCTGGCACGGCATTTAGAGCAAATATGAAACGGGTTGTCATTAAAATAGGAAGTAATATTCTTGCAACTGAACGGTCTGGCCTGAACCTGGATATCATACAGGCGTTGTCGAAAGATATATCACATATTGCTTCATCGGGTTATGAGGTCGTTCTTGTGTCATCCGGATCAATTGCTGCCGGGATCAAGAAGCTTGGGCTTACAAGAAGGCCTACAGACATACGGCACAAACAGGCAGCAGCAGCGGTAGGACAGAGTAACCTTATGTGGGCATATGAACGGGGCTTTGCAAAATTTGGCAAAAGAGTCGCCCAGGTACTCTTGACCACTGAGGATTTTTGCGACCGGAAACGGTATATAAATGCCAAAAACACCCTTTTAACGCTCTTGTCATATGATGTTATCCCCATTGTGAACGAAAATGACACTGTCTCTACCGATGAAATAAAGTTTGGTGATAACGATAACCTGGCTTCTTTTGTGTCTATTCTTGTTGAGGCTGACCGGTGCATTATGCTTTCCGATGTCGAGGGTCTGTACGATGATGACCCGAGATCGAACAAGAATGCCGTTATCATAGATTATGTTGATGAAATCACCCCGAAAGTTGAAAAAATGGCCGGTGAGTCAAAGACGTTCGTCGGTACCGGAGGCATGTATTCGAAGGTATTGGCGGCGAAGAAGGCTACTCATCACGGCATCGGCGTGCATATTATCAGCGGGAAAAAACCGGGATTATTAAAGGGCTTGATTGATGGAGACAAAACCGGCACGTATTTCGAGCCCAAGAAACAGGGATTATCTCACAGAAAAAGCTGGATCGCATACAGTAGCCGCTCCAAAGGATCCATTGGTATCGACGGTGGAGCGGTGAAGGCCCTGCGTAAGATGGGGAAGAGTCTTTTGCCATCGGGAATTGTTTCCGTCGATGGCTCCTTTGAAGTTGGTGACGCCGTATATTGCTTGGACCCCGAGGGAAAACGTGTCGCCAAAGGCCTTATGAATTACTCTTCATCGGATATTAAAAAG
>JBFGJU010000133.1:0-5895 GCA_041577035.1 Thermodesulfovibrionales bacterium
CATACCGCATGCCGGAATTCCCAGTATCGGGACCGGTCTTTGCACATGATGTTCAAACGGGTAATTATCAGGCCTGATATAAGCAACGAGAAACATGGCTCCCGGGAGCACGGCAGAGCCATAGATGATATCAGTTGCACCGAGTCTTTTAATGGCAAACCGTGTAATATCATCAGGATCCACAGACATTCCCCCTGTGGTTATGAGAAGGTCAGCACCAGCATCGAGCAGTTCCTTTAAATGCCCTTCGATGAATTTTTCATCATCCGGAGCGTACCGGTTATCCAGAACGTCACCGCCAATCTCTTCGATTTTTCTCGTTATGATCGGGGCGAATTCATCCTTGATCCTTCCATAAAAGACCTCGTTGCCGGTAATCACTATGCCGGCCCTGGGTTTTCTCATCTCACTTACCGTAATGATACCGGTGGCATCCCTGGCAATTTTTACGGCTGTATCTGCTGCGGATTTTTTCACCACAAGCGGTATGGCCCGGGTCCCGGCAATAATCTGTCCCTTTTTAACTATTGTATTGTCATGCAGTGTTGCACACATGATATCATCACAGGTATTGAGCTGTAACAGGGCTGCCTTATTGACCTTGAGTAGTCCGTCGATGCCTGCAACAAGATTAACCTTCCCCTCGCGCGGCTCTCCATCAATCCGCACATTGCTGCCCTTAAGAGCCGATGCTATGAGGCCTGCGACTTCATCTTCGTGCAGCTCGTCTTCTTTCATGTCAAGAATAAAGAGCTTTTCCTTGCCAAGCCTCTGCAGATGACAGATATCCTCGTCCCGCACAATATGTCCTTTTCTGAACGCCCTTCCTTTGAACTCACCCGGTCGTATCTCAGAGATGTCATGGGCAATGACCGTGCCAACCGCCTTGCTCACGGGAATCGTCTTCATCCTCCGGCCATTGCCGGAATCGCCCTCAGACCTGTCACACATGTCTATCCCTACCAAAAATAATATCGAATCTCTCATCAACCATTTCGATCATTCCATTATCAAGTGCTTCATATTTTTCGAGAAACGATCTGGCGTCATCACTAAGACACGCCCCACCACCATGTTTCCCGCCGGCTCTCGTGTGTACAAGCTTCATGCCAAGCCGTTTTTCCATTGCCTTTATATAGCTCCAGGCCTTTCGATATGAGATGCTTATCTCTTGCGCTGCCTGATTAATCGAGCCATACCGATCAATCGCCTTCAAAAGCATCATCCTGCCCTTGCCGAAAACAGGCTCGCCTTCACTTTCAATCCAGAGTTTCGACCTTATCTCAAAACCGCTATGACTTTTTTGCACAACGCTTTTCGATAAAAAAGGATCCGCATTGTAATAACCGCCATGTGCGCAGGGCCTGCACAGGATCTTTCCTCCGCTGTCGATCTCCCGCATGTCCTGAACATATTCACCACATATACTGCATTGGACCCTCTGAAGAGGCCTTCCCGGCATATCCTCTGGTTTTAAGACAACGTCCACCGCCATATGATCAAAAAGGTCTTTATCCTGCATGATTTTATATGCGTGAAGCTGGGCGGTATACTTGTCCGCTATCTCGGGGAAAGAGCTCTTCGCTTTTTCCCGCGCATCCTCCCGGGCTACCACCCTGACCGCCATCCCGGTAGAAAGATTCATAAACGTGGCTGCCATTTTGCCATAATCCAGGAATTTCATGGTTCTCTTTCCCAGGCTGCAACCGGTAACCGACCGTATGGCATCGGTCGCGCACCGGTCCATCTCAACAAATACCAGAAGGTTCTTTCGGTCTCTGCCCCTGGGATCTTCAATGCCAATGTGACCAAGTCCGAAAAGCGACATCCTCACACCAAGGACCTGGCCCGGACAAAGGTGTCCATGCGTCTTTACCGACTCATTGAGGAGTTTTTCAAACTCCGAATCATTTAATGTGTTCATAGTACCATGAGAGATCTGTTTATTCAGCGTTCTTAAACGGCCTCTTCAGACCTTGCGTTTGATTCGCGTGTAATAACTCAAAAGCGCGTCAGTATCAACCGTGTCATTTTTCAGGATGTTCGGCACTGGATCACCATGCTTTTCAAAAAGGTTCTTTGCTTTTTCAAGCTCGTCTTCACTGTATGAATATACCAGTTCAGCAGAAAGAACATTCGCGATACACTGGATCTGTTTCATCTTGTTCATCTCTTCATCAACACTATTACCCTCAATGGTCACAATGACCCTGTCTTTTTTATCGTGAAAGTGAACATCACAGAGGTCTGTATCTTCAAGACTTTTTAAAACACTTTTAAAATGTTCGGGCTTGGTCCTTACAACAACACCTGATATATTCATCTTCTATCCCCCTGCCGACCCCTCACATAATATCTTTTGCATCTATGATAAAGAATTCTCTCGTTACTCAACACCCTCATTGAGGATATCTGCAAGATTCGAACTGTATTTGCCTTTTTCATCTCTGAATTCCCCCTCAAAGAGATTCTGCACCGGGGCTGACATTTTTACCTGGGGAACATGACACTGCATACAATCATATCTATTCCCGTCCAGCGTTTCGCCCAGATCCTTACCAGTATCCATATCAACGAAGTGTGATTTCGGTATGGCTACCGCACCAACACTTTTAGCCGCCATCGGCATATGACACCCCGTACACATATTATTTTTTTCTGATGCCTATTTCTTCCTCTGACATACTGCCTGATGACTGTGAAAAGGCACTTCCGGAAAAAACAACCAGTATTCCGAGCGCAATCAGCACTGCGTTCTTATACCTGCGTCTCATAATAATCCCTCCTCTCGTATTAATAATCATTTATATTTAATGTAACCTGCTACTAAATAACATTGCTTTATCATCACACACGTCTATACATCTGCCACAGTTAATACATTCTCCTGAAAGGACAAGGCCGCTTTTCTTGCCAACCGTATCCAGCACCTGCTTTTCCGGACATATCTCAATGCACTTCATGCACGCAGTGCACCGTTCATGGATATACTTAGGCTTGATAATATTGAACCTTCCTGTAAGAGCATAAAATCCGCCGAGAGGGCAGACATGACCACAAAAGCCGTTTCTTGTTATAAGGAGGTCGAACAAAAAGACCGACAATACCGCAATCCATCCAAAGCCCATACCGAAAATAAGCCCTCTATGCAGCATGGAAATCGGGCTGAGCCATTCGAAGGCTGCCACGCCTAAGATTATTGAAAGTCCAAGACTGAGAACCAAAACCCAGTACCGCACGTCTCTGTTGAACTGCGCTGTATCAATGATGCCGAGTTTTTTCCGGAGCCAGTTAGCTGCATCTGTTATGATATTCATCGGGCATACCCATCCGCAAAATGCGCGACCGGCAATAACAGCATAGAATGCAAAGACAATAATGGCGCCAATGAATGCCTCGGAAGCAGGAATAACCAGTGATGATAGCATTTGAGAAACATGAAATGGATCTGTCAATGGTATAACGCCAAACAACATGGCAGCACTCAGGTTTCCTTTCAGAATTGCCCACCCGTAGGCGCTCCCGGCAATAAACAGAGTCATGACAGATAGTTGCGTTATCCGTCTCATGATCAAGAATCTATACTGTCTCAGGTATCTCATTATTCTTTAAGATCAAAAATTATCCTGATTCAGATAATCAGTCGGTGATTGCTCGCTCTTTGGCGTCTTTGTTATTGTCTCTTTCGGAACATCTTCAAGTCTCTTTTCATCCTCTTTGTCCCAGCCACGGAGATAGCGCGTGTTAGATCTCCCTTTTGCTATCTCTCTCGGAAGTACAAAAATCGACGCCTTTTCAGTTATACAGGCATGCTCGCATAATCCACATCCCGTACAGTATTCACTTTTCACGACAGGCGCAAGATAGGCATGTTTCCCGGTCCGCTCGTTTCTGGTGAACTCCACTTCAATGGCCTTATCAATAAGCGGACATGCCCGATAGCAGACATCGCACTGCATGCCCCAGTACGCAATGCACGTTTCCCTGTCAATGACCGCCAGGCCCATCTTTGCACGATTAATATTGAGCATTTCATTGCCGTACTGATCACTATTCGTAAGGAGCGCTTTTTCGAGGGCACCGGTCGGACACCCCTGCATGCATGGAATATCTTTGCACATATAGCACGGTTTTTTTCTCGGAATAAAATATGGAGTTCCAATAGGTCGCTGATCACCGGGTTTCGCTAACATAAGGGCATCAAAAGGGCAGTCCTCCACACAAATGCCGCACTTTATACATTTTGCGAGAAATGCTTTTTCCGGAAGCGCACCCGGTGGCCGCAATATAAGCGGCGCAGCCTTTGCCCGATGAACAAATCCTCCCCATAACGCTCCGCCTACCGCTGCAAGACCAAAACCTCTGAGAGTATTAATCAGAACGTGCCTCCTCTCTATCATTCGTTCCCTTCTGCTTTTATTACGCCTTATATACTTTTACCGCACATTTCTTGAAATCTGTTTCCTTTGATATCGGGCAAGTGGCATCGATCGTCAGTTTATTGATAAAAACGTTTTCATCAAACCACGGCACAAAGACCGTGCCCCTCGGCATCCTGTTTCTCCCCCGTGTGTCAACCCTGGCCTTCACCTTGCCCCTGCGGGACTCGATCCAGACCAGTTCCCCCTGCTTGAATTTAAATGAGTCCGCGTCTTTTTCATGCATATAACAGAGGGCTTCCGGGACTGCGCGGTACAGCTCCGGTACTCTCATGGTCATGGTTCCGCTATGCCAATGCTCGAGGACCCTTCCGGTGCAGAGCCACAAAGGATATTCCCTGTCCGGAATTTCAACCGGCTCTGCATAATGCCTGAGGAATATTTTTGCCTTATTTGGCAATTTCACTTTTTCTGTGCCTTTCGGTCCAAAGAGATCCCCTTGCGGTATCGCTTTCAGGGCCTTGCCGTAAAAAGCGAATTTGCCGTGGCCGGCCTTTTTCGCGTAAGGATCGTACTTGGCATTAAACCTCCAGTGCGTCTCCTTTCCATTAACAACAGGCCATTTCAGGCCTCTCACCCGGTGATAGGTGTCGAAGTCTGCAAGGTCATGGCCGTTGCCAGTACCAAATTTACGGTATTCCTCCCAGAGATATTTCTGAATGAAAAATCCATATCCTTTAAATCCTGCGACATTCCGTTTGTCGCCGCCGGCTTCGGTGTTTATAAACCCTTTTCCCACAGGATCAGGCCATGTGAATTCCTGTGCTTCCTTATTGGCAAACAGCACATCAAAGAGAGTCGACGCTTCTTTATATCCCATTGCCTTTGCTTTATCAATCACATCGGGGAGCATAACCTTATCGTTAATCTTGTGTGCCTTCCATACATCCGTGAGCCGTATACGTTTCGAAAATTCCACGGTCTGCCAGAGATCAGACATTGAGTTTCCAATCGGTGTCACCTGCTGTCTCCAGTGCTGCGTCCTCCTTTCCGCATTCCCGTATGCACCCCATTTTTCGAAAATCATTGCTGTCGGCAGAATTAAATCAGCGACTTTGGCTGAAATTCCGGGATAGCACTCGGATACGACAATGAAATTATCCATTTCCCGTGCTGCCTTGATCCAGTGGTTGGCATTGGCCGTATTATGCCAGGGATTATTTACCTGCACCCATATCCACCTGATCTTGCCGTCTTCGATGTCCCGCATAATCTTTACATAATGAGAACCGACAACGGGGTTCAATGTCCCCTTGGGAATCTTCCAGAGTTTTTCTGAAACCTGTCTATGCTTGGGATTCGCCACAACCATATCAGCGGGAAGTCGGTGAGCAAACGTTCCCACCTCCCTCGCGGTTCCGCATGCACTCGGCTGTCCGGTCAGGCTGAACGCGCCATTGCCCGGCTGGGCCTGCTTACCAAGCAGGAGGTGTACCATGTATATCTGTTCATTCAC
>JBFGJU010000134.1:0-5858 GCA_041577035.1 Thermodesulfovibrionales bacterium
GTTGATTATCCCACCCCCGCGGCGTTCGCAGATCTAGCAGATCGTGCCAAAACTTCTGAACATCTTCAGCAAGTGACCATGGACCGATAACACCTATGTCGAGTTCAAGTTTGTCATACCGTTTACTGCCCTGATTAGCAACTAAACCGAAACCAAGATAGAGCCAGCCGGCATATGGCCGATCATCCCCGATCAACTGAGGGTTGGTGATATTTTCAGGCGTAAAAATATTCTGGCCTACTGAAATGCTGGCACGAGCCTGTAGTGCTCCCTCAGCGTTTTCTAATGCCTCCTTAACATCGAACCAGGGAAGTTTGCCTGCTGCATCTGTGATCCATGGAATCGGTCTGGTCAGGCAGTTGAAGCGCGTGCCATGAGTAAAATGTCTGTCAGTCCCGCCACCGAAAAAATCATTCTCAAACTGCAGACTGCAGACATAACGCGGGTCACCCGACAAAGCCGGCTGAACATCATAGCAGAACCACCACGCAATAAAACAGACAACAAACATTCGATAAAAAAGTATGTGGGTAATCATTTATCATCTCAATGAGAAGAATATGATTTCTTATACTAATCCTTTTTAGTTAATAAATCAGGAGTTGTTCTATTATTGTTTATTTATTCTCATTTCCTTTTAATTATTATCAGGATGGAAAATGCTCTATGAGGTATGTGTCATTCTCTGCTGTCTGATTCCTTGCCGGATCGCTCCGTGATATAATGGGAATAATTGCATGCGGTATTCTGTGGGAACAGTCTGAAGAAACATGAATATTACCGTCATAGGAGCAACACGGGGTATAGGTCTCAAAGTAGTCGAGCAGGCAGTAGAAAAAGAATATAGCGTAACGGCACTCGTCAGAAATCCTGCTTCAATGCCGTTCAGTCATAAGCATCTGCGCATTATCCAGGGTGATGTTCTTGCCCCCAATACGATGAGTAGGGCACTGGGAGGTCAGGACGCTATTGTGTTCACGGTCGGTATCATGCCGACACGAGCTCAGGTAAGGGTGTTCTCTGAAGGAACAAAGAATGTGTTGGATGCCATGCAAGAGACTGGGGTAAAATTTCTGATTGCGGTGACCGGGATGGGAGCTGGTGACAGTAAGGGGAACTGGGGATTTGCATACCGGTTCATATATAACCTTGCATCAATAAAAACAATCTATGAAGACAAAGACCGCCAGGAGCAACTGATCAAGGAAAGTGATATTGAATGGATCATTGTGAGACCGGCTTTTCTCACAGAAGGACCGCTTACCGGCAGGTACCGGATTCTCACTGATCTGAAGACAATCAGACCAGGCAGTATATCGAGGGCTGATGTAGCCCATTTTATCCTAAACCAGGTTTCTGCTCCATCCTTTTTAAGACAGGCACCGATAATGATGTATTGAGTTGACAATATCTCATTCATACAGCTCTTTTCAAAGACAATACTCACACCAAAATACCTATCCATCTGTGATATTGGTATATTTGCTGGCAATATTTGACTATGTATTACTTTCTATGACATAATTAGAATGAAGTTATTGGAGTATGCTGTTGCAGTTGCGTTACAAGGATTTAGTTCTTTTTGCGTTTGTTTATGTCATGTCTCCTTAAACTTCAAATTCTCAGAAAGGAGGCATATTCAGATGGCACAAGGAACAGTAAAGTGGTTCAATGAGTCTAAAGGGTATGGCTTTATTACCCAGGAAGACGGAACAGACGTATTTGCGCATTATTCGGAAATACAGGGGAATGGGTTCAAATCCCTTGTTGAAGGTGATAAAGTTACCTTTGACGTTGTTAACGGCGACAAAGGACTGAAAGCCACAAACATCGCAAAGGTGTAGCGGAAAAAAGCAGGCTCCGGAATCGGAGCCTGCTTTTTCATTAGGCCTCTGATTAGTTCGCTTTAATCTCGAACGAGTTTTGATTTGATTTTTTAAGTCGTGCTCCTCTGTTCGGGTGCACGTGATAACAGAATATCGACACTTTCAGCAGACAGGTAATGGGGGAAAATGGCAAAAAAACAATATCATGTACAGCAGAAACAGGCTGAGAGACTGGCGCTGGCAGAAAAAAAGCAGGCGATTGCACTGGTAGAAAAGCGTTTTCCTCAGGTTTCCGGATTATCTGTTCGCCTTACCTATTATAATGAGATAACCGATTCGGTTTTTATGGTACGCACGGTTAATTATTTTCCCAGTAGTAGAGCCGATTTTCATATGCACTGCATGATAAAAGAATGCAGTAATGGAGGTTTTGACCTGACAAGAAAAATCAGAGAAGTCATAAAGGGTCATAAGAAATCGGATAGCGGCGATATGCGCTGTAAAGGGGGAAAAGGAACGCTGTCTTCTGATCATGCCAGTATGTCCTACGAGATATCAGTTCAATACCATAGAAAGAAAAAGAAAAAAACATAACTCAGCAGGGTCAACACAAAAGGGTTCTCCAGGATACTAAAAGGGATCTGTAAAACGTTCTTAGCCAGCCATATCTTGAAAATACAGCGACAAAAATCCTCATCATTGATAATATACAATAATGTATTGATAAACCATACGTTCGTTACAAGTTGGGGGAGATAGTCAAGCCGGATAACATCTCCCCTTTGGATGCTAGGTTTCAGCGTTTTACAATAATGAACAAAGGGTATTACTATAAAATATGACAGCCGGAGAAACAGATTATATGGAAAAAAGTGCGCTGCCATATTGTTTCAATCCTCTGTGGGTCCTCCTGATGGCCGGCATTATGTTCGTAATAGCCGGAATTATGAGCACCCGCTCATTAGAACCAACGCGATTTGCAGGAATTTTTGGTGTCCAGCGGCATAAACCGCTGCCATTAGAAACCATAAAACTTCCACCTGGTTTTACGATTACTGTCTATGCCGATAACGTTCCGAACGCTCGATCACTGGCTTTAAGTGATTCCGGCGTGTTATTCGTTGGCACGCGGAACGAAGGAAAGATATATGCTGTCATCGACCAGAACCGGGATTATCAGGCGGACCGGGTCATATCCATTGCCCGGGGACTCAAGATGCCAAACGGTGTAGCCATGAAGGAAGGAAATCTTTTCGTCGCGGAGATAAACAGAGTGAGTGTTTTCCGGGACATCGAGAGACATCTCGAAGATCTGCCGGAACCTGAAATTATTAATGACCAGTTTCCTGATGACAGACACCATGGATGGAAATTCATTCGCTTTGGTCCAGACGGCAAACTGTATGTTCCTGTGGGTGCCCCCTGTAATGTGTGCGAGAGAGATGAAAAACAGTATGCAGTGATTATGAGAATGGATGCTGACGGCTCTGACCTTGAGCCTTATGCATTTGGTGTACGAAACACCGTTGGCTTTGACTGGCATCCTGGATCAGGCACGCTTTGGTTTACCGACAACGGGCGAGACTGGCTGGGAAATGATCTGCCGCCTGATGAGTTAAACAGTGCCCCGAAGCAAGGCATGCACTTTGGTTTTCCCTATTGTCACGGCGGAGACATCCCTGACCCTGAATTCGGGAAAAAGAGAGCGTGCAGTGAATTTATTCCTCCGAAAATGAGACTCGGCCCGCATGTGGCATCTCTGGGTATGCGCTTTTATACCGGTGACATGTTCCCCGAAGCATATAAAAAGAAGATCTTTATTGCTGAGCATGGATCATGGAACAGGACTGATCCGATCGGCTACAGAATAACAACCGTTACCGTTAACGGGGCTGCAGCAACTGATTATAGCGTCTTTGCAGAAGGATGGCTTCAGGACGGAAAGGCATGGGGAAGGCCGGTGGATGTCCTGGTCATGCCGGATGGTTCATTGTTAGTGTCAGACGACCGCGCCGGCGTTATCTACCGAATTGCATATACCAAATAATGAAGTGTTCGAACGTTTTTTTGTGTGGTAAAAGATCAGAAACATTTCTTCCCCTTTTTTCCTGATTCCCGTGTCCCGTGGTTGCTTTGTGGCTTTACGGGATCACCCGGCACCCTTCCGTTATCTTTTGTTTGTTCTGACGTATCCGGTTTTAGAGAAAGCAGATGCTGACAATGCTGAGACATAAGTTGAACAGTTCCTTCAAGCCTTCTGCCCCTTTGGCCTTTTGTTTGACTGAAGAACCTTTTTTCGCAGTCTGATCGACTGCGGGGTTGCCTCTATAAGCTCGTCCTCTTTGATAAACTCTATTGCCTGCTCGAGATTCATAACTTTTGGCGGAGTAAGCTGAATCATTTCGTCTGAACCTGCAGCACGAATATTTGTGAGTTTTTTCTCCTTCGTAATATTAACATCAAGGTCATTTTCTCTTGCATTCTCTCCGATAATCATGCCCTCATATACAGCGGTATTTTCTCTGATAAAGAGTATGCCTCTTGGCTGGAGATGATTTAGTGCATAGGTTGTGGCCGTACCAGCCCTGTCTGCGACCAGCACACCGGTTTTTCTTTTTGACATAGGCCCGAACCACGGTTCATACCCGTCAAAAAGATGGTTCAGAAGTCCGGTTCCCCGTGTGTCGGTTAGGAACTGAGATCTGAAACCGATAAGCCCTCTGGAGGGAATCCGGAACTCCAGTCGTGCCCTGCCATGCCCGTTGTTAAACATCTTAAGAAGCTTTCCCTTTCTCATGCCCACCTGCTGTGTAACAACACCCACGAAGTCCTCCGGTATATCAATCACAAGGTGTTCCATCGGTTCGTGGAGTGTCCCGTTTATCCTTGTTGTGATAACTTCCGGCATTGACACCGATAGCTCGTACCCCTCCCTCCGTATCATTTCAATAAGTATTGCAATCTGGAGTTCTCCTCTTCCCATAACCTTGAATGTATCTGCATGCTGAAAGTCCACCCTGATTGAGACATTGTACAGGAGTTCTTTTTCAAGTCGCTCCTTCAGATTTCTCGAAGTTACATAGGTTCCCTCTTTTCCCGCAAAGGGTGATGTATTGATGGAGAACACCATTGAAAGCGTAGGCTCATCAACTGTTATCCGTGGCAAAGGTTTTGGATCTTCAACATCCGTGATGGTATCACCAATGTTGATGCCCTCGATGCCGGCAAGGGCTATAATATCTCCGGCAGACGCCTCTTTTGTCTCAATCCGCTCAAGCCCCTCAAAAACATAAAGAAACTTGAGCTTTGTCCTGGAAGGCTCTCCATCACTGCTTATGACTGCGGCATAATCACCGGCCCGTACCGTTCCGGCAAAAATCCTGCCGATAGCAAGCCTGCCCACGTAGTCGTTATAACCAATATTTGTTACCAGTATTTGTAAAGGGTCTGAATCGTCTCCGCCGGGCGCAGGTATAGTCTGATGAATTGAATCAAAAAGGGGTTTCAGGCTCTCCGACCTGTCTTCTGGCGAGAATGAAGCAGTCCCTTTTTTTGCGTTGGTATAAATTACCGGAAAATCGAGCTGTTCTTCGGTTGCATCGAGGTCGATGAATAGATCATAAACTTCATTAAGCACATCCTGTATCCGGGCATCTGCCCGGTCAATCTTGTTAATAACCAGTATAGGGGGTAATGTGAGCTCAAGCGCCTTTTTGAGTACAAACCGTGTCTGGGGTAGAGGCCCTTCTGAAGCATCAACCAGCAGGAGCACCCCATCAACCATCTTGAGGGTCCTTTCGACCTCACCACCGAAATCTGCATGTCCGGGGGTATCAACGATATTTATCTTTACCCCGTTATAGGTGACAGCAGTATTCTTGGCCATAATGGTAATGCCTTTTTCTCGTTCAAGGTCAATGCTGTCCATGATGCGTTCCTTGACCTGTTCGCCGGAGCGAAAAATTCCCGCCTGGTACAGCATACCGTCAACCAGAGTTGTCTTACCATGGTCGACATGGGCAATAATCGCAA
>JBFGJU010000135.1:0-5824 GCA_041577035.1 Thermodesulfovibrionales bacterium
GAGAGAAATAAAAACGATCAGAAAGACAGGATTTACCATTGCGCCTGAGGCAGGAACTGCCCGGCTCAGATCAGTGATCAACAAGGACTTTTCCGAAGATGACTACCAGAAGGCACTTGAGGCCCTATTCAGTGAGGGATGGCAGAACCTCAAACTCTATTTCATGACCGGACTTCCAACTGAGACTGACGCAGATATTGAAGCAATTCCTGAAATGGTTTTTCGTGCTTTACGGATGTCCAGAAAGCTGACCAAGAGGCGCGCACAGATCAGTGTTGGCATTTCAGCCTTCGTGCCAAAGCCGCATACGCCGTTTCAATGGTGCGGACAGGCTGATCTCGAAATATTGCGGGACAGAAGTAATTATCTGAAAGGTCAGTTTGTCAGAAAGGGAATCAAATTCAAATGGAATGATGAACGCATGTCACTGCTTGAAGCTGCTTTTGCCCGCGGTGATGAACATCTGTCACGATTGATAGCATCAGCCTGGAAACTGGGCTGCAGGCTTGATGCATGGTCTGAAATGTTTGATTTTTCACAATGGCATAAAGCGATGGACATATCAGGGATCGATGTGCGTGATTACGCAATGCGTGCACATACTGAAGAGTCGAGACTTCCGTGGGAACATATTTCTTCAGGCATATCGAAAGAGTTTCTCTGGAAGGAATATGAAAATGCGGTTTCGGCAACATACACACGCGACTGCAGACGGCAGTGTCATAACTGTGGGCTCTCATGTCAGGCAGTACAGCGGAGCAATGACCATGACAGCACAAAGCGGATAAGGGAAACAGATGAAATGCCTGGTGATAAAGACCATGAGGTTCGCCCGGTCGTTAAAGGCACGCCGATACAGGTTAGACTTGAATATTCGAAAACCGGCATGGCCCGTTATCTTTCACATCTCGAATTAACAACTGCGCTTATTCGTGCGATGAGAAGGGCCGAATTTCCTTTTCGCTATTCAGAGGGGTTTCATCCAGCCCCGAAGGTATCATTCGGCCCTGCCCTCAGAGTTGGTGTTGCAGGGATGAGAGAATACCTTGACATGGAACTGATATCGCCTTTTGATTTGGAAAAAGCATGTGAAGAATTGAACCGCACCTTGCCGGCTGGTATCCAGGCTCATGGGATGACGCGGCTCACCGGAAGAGAAAAGTCGCTTAATAGTTCTATAATAAAATACGTCTATGAAGTACGGTGCAGCAGTGGTCTTGATGCTAAAGATTTTATGAATAACACAAGGATTCTGGTGAGAAGAAAGAGTAAAGAGATCAACATTCGAAATATGGTTGAGGATATGCATGTCATTGATAACAGGACTGCCCGTGTTACGATGTGCGACATAGACGGCATAAAAGCAAGAATCGATGAGATCATGCAGGCGATCTTTGGTCTTCCTGTTGAGCAGCTGGATATTACTAGGATTGCCATGTACGGCGAGGCCGAAAAGAATACAGGACTACCGGCAGAGGAGAAACAATGGGCAGCGAAATCCTGATCAATGTTGGCCGGGGTGAAAAAAGAGTGGCTCTGCTTGAGGGAGGGCAGGTAGTTGAGATCTATGTTGAGCGTGAGCAGGATGCCAGCCTCGTGGGCAATATTTATAAAGGTAAGATAGTCAAAATACTTCCCGGAATGCAATCTGCTTTTGTTGATGTCGGTCTTGAAAAGGCCGCCTTCCTCTATGTTGCTGATATAAAGACGGATACCGATGAATACGCTCCGCTCTTTGAGGAGGAAGATAAGGAAAATTCAGTGGAACTTCTGTCAAAGAGAGGACGCGCTGAAATGACTATCGATGAACTGATACAGGAAGGGCAGGAGATTCTCGTTCAGGTTTCGAAAGACCCTATCGGCAGCAAGGGAGCCCGGGTTACTTCGTATGTCACTCTTCCTGGCAGATACCTTGTGCTCATGCCTGATGTGGATCATATAGGAATATCCAGGAGGATTGCTATCGAGGAAAAACGGAACAGGCTGAAAGAGATGGTGGAGCAGTTGCGGCCTGAAGGATATGGGCTTATTATCAGAACCGCAAGTGAGGATTCCCTGGAAGAAGATCTGAAAAAAGACCTTGAATTTCTCATGCTCCTGTGGAAAAACATCCAGGAGAGAAAAGGCCGGGTGCCTGCACGGGGACTGCTCTACAGCGACCTTGATCTGGTATTCAGAAGCATTCGTGATCTTATGAGCCAGGATGTTGAGAGGCTCATCATCGACTCATCTGATGAATATGACAGAATTATAGATTTTGTTAAAACATATTTTCCGAAACTGCTTCACAAAATTTCCCTGTACCAAGAGACAGAACCCATATTTGACGCCTTTGGCGTTGAACTTGATATATCGAGAGCCCTTGGAAGAAAGGTTTGGCTGAAATCCGGCGGGTATATTGTTGTTGATCAGACAGAAGCCATGGCAGTCATTGATGTGAATACCGGCAAGTTCGTAGGCAAGGAAGGTCTTGAAGATACGATACTGAGGACCAATCTCGAGGCGGTCAAGGAGATTGCGTATCAGATCAGGCTGCGAAATCTCGGCGGTATTATCATCGTAGATTTTATTGACATGGAACAGCCTGAAAACCGGGAGAAGCTTTTTAATGCGTTTGTTGATGCCATGAAAAAAGACCGTGCAAAGAATACGATTTTTCATGTAACAGAACTTGGACTCATTCAGATGACACGAAAACGAGTGCGGGAAAGTCTCGGGAGAACCCTCTGTACCACATGCCCGTATTGTGAGGGCAAAAGCTTTGTGGTCGCTCCTGAAACCATCTGTTTTGAAATCCTGAGGAAAATAGTGAAGCTCGCGCAGCACGGAAGCAAAAAGATTGTCATAACAACCCATCCCATCGTTGCTGAAATGCTGTCAGGAGAGGAGATGCTCGGTATTGAGGATATCGAAGCAAAGTTCGACATGAATGTCGTAATCAATGCTGATCATAAAATGCATCAGGAAAATTACGATGTCAATACCCTATGAATCCTGCTGAGCCGGTCCAGGCACAAGAGAAATATTCCCGCTTGCTGTCTTTTTTAAAAGGGAAAGATGCCGCAGTTCTTGCATTTTCCGGGGGTGTTGACAGTTCTTTCCTGTTGTATGCCATGAAGATGGCAGGCATGAATATTCTGGCGGTTACTGCTGAGTCAGAGACCATGCCGGAAAACGACCTGGAGACAGCACGACGGTTTACTAAAGAGATTGGCATTGCGCATGTTGTTATCAAAACAGAAGAGCTGTCGAATGAAGATTTTGTACGGAATCCTCCTGACCGCTGTTTTTACTGCAAGGATGAGCTTTTCAGAAGGCTGAGAGAGATTGCAGAGCAAAACGGATACCGATATATATTTGATGGAAGCAATGCTGATGATCTCCTGGATTACCGGCCCGGTATCAGGGCTGCTAAGCTTTATGACGTTCGCAGCCCCCTTGTGGAATCAGGCTTTACCAAGGACGACATCCGCCTGATGTCCAGAGAGATGGGATTAAAGGCATGGAACAGACCGGCTTCACCCTGCCTGTCGTCCCGAATTCCGTATGGTCAGAGAATTTCCCAATCAGTGTTGCAGCGCGTACAGCGGGCTGAAGAGCTCGTAAAATCATTCGGCATAGAAAATGTCAGGGTGAGGGATCACGGAGACACTGCACGCATAGAGGTTTCTGAAAGAGATATGCACATATTCTTTGAGCCTGAAAAGAGAAGGCGATTAACATCAGGATTGAAATCGTTTGGATATGTATATGTATCTCTTGATCTTGAAGGATACCAGAGCGGGAGTATGAACAAAGTGCTTAACCGCGAATCTGCAGAATAAAGACAGGAGCGGATAGTGGCGTATATTGAGGAATCTGAATGAAGACACCTGAGGAGTTTACGAATTTGGAAAAAGAGCTTTTAAAATGTGTGCGGTGCGGAAGCTGTAAAGTGCTCTGCCCTACCTACCAGCATGGTGCGCTGGAAGTCACCAGTGCACGTGGCCGCCTGGTCCTGCTGCGAGGTCTTTTAACAGGGGATATTAAGCCGTCTCCATTGCTGAACGAACGTATATTCAGCTGTATACTATGTGGTGCCTGCGCAGGAAAGTGTCCACTCGGTATTGATATACCAGAGGCGATCTATCACGGAAGGGCGCTGCTCTCCAAAACCGATAAAGAAAGAAAACAACTGAGAACCATTGCGAGATTTACAACACGCTGGCCTGATTTGAGTTTTAAAATGCTGCGAATGAGCCAGCAGGTTGTTCTGCCATATCTCTATAAGAAGGAAATCATACCGTTTATCCCTGAATTCCCCGAGATTGTGCACAGAAGCAGGCGGCAGGTATACAAAGCATCTCAGAAACGGGGACGGGTCGCGGTATTTTCCGGATGCAGTGTCCAGCATTTATTCCCGCATTTAGAAGAAGCGCTCATTCATGTACTGAACAAACTGGGATATGAAGTGATACTGCCGAAAGGACTGGTATGCTGCGGAGCTCCGCTCAGAACGCTCGGCATGGAGGATGAATCGGTTGTCCGTGCCAGAAAAAACCTTTCGATCTTAAACAAGCTTACGGTTGAAGCGGTATTGAGCCTGTGCCCTACCTGCACGCTTACGCTTAAAACCGATTACCCGAAAATGGTGGGCAAGGGGGTTGAAAACGCAATGGACATATCTGTTTTCCTGAATGACAAACTGGAACCTGCTCGTGCTGCAGGAAAAACAGCTGTTTATCATGATCCCTGTCACCTGAAGTACGGGCTTGGCATTGAACGCGAGCCGAGGGAAATGATCACCAAAGCCGGTCTTGAGCTGATTGGTCCTCGGGAGCAGGGCTGCTGCGGTTTCGGTGGCGTCTTCTGTATGTCGCAACAGGAAATGTCCAATACCCTTTTGACAGCATGTACAACACACCTGAAACAGCCAGAGTCTGATACGGTAATTACGTCGTGTCCGGGATGCATGCTTCAGTTAAACCGTACCGTGACAGACCGGCCAGTACTGCATCTCATTGAGCTGATAGAAGAGACCTATTGTTTCGAACCTTCAGACGAAAACGTCCAGGAAAAAGAAAAGACCACATCGTAACACTCTAAATCTGTTAATCGACATCTATTTTTTAAGATAAGAAAGATCCTGCGAAGTACACCTGCGAGGTGACAGTTTTGCTGAATCGAAATAATTGAGGAATCTGAGTTGAAACATGCAATAAAAAAGGGCGAGAGAGAATCTCCCGCCCTCGATGATTTGCTATATCTTTAACTTTTTATCCTTTGCCTCCTCATAAAATAAACAGCCCCCAACCCCGCCAACACCATAAGGATTATCATGCCCCATTCGTTAATGGTTGGAACAGCAGTTGGAAGAGCAGCTGCTGGGTTGACGGTGAGAGTATCAGAGGCAGGCCCGCTGTTGCCGCTGCTAGAGGTCAAATCGCCGCTCACGTTCACATAGACTGCTGCGACAGCGCTCGTGACGTCAACCTGCACGGTACAGGTCGAAAGAGCCGCTACAGACCCGCCAGTATAACTGACAACGCCTGCTCCCGCAATGGCCGTAAGAACCCCACCAGTACAAGTAGTGCTTGCATTTGGCGGAGTGTTCACTACAACGCCGGCTGGCAGATTGTCAGTAAAGTCCAGATTGGCCGCTGCAATAGCGTTGGCGCTATTGTCGATTGTAAAAGTCAGGGTGCTAATGCCACCCGAGAAGATGGTGTCTGGTGTAAAGCTCTTCGAAAAAACCGTCGGTGGAGGCTGGGCGGTAACAACGCCAGGTACTAAGATCCCTAATAATAAAAAAACAAACAGCAAATATTTCATAGATTACCCCCTC
>JBFGJU010000136.1:0-5807 GCA_041577035.1 Thermodesulfovibrionales bacterium
GAGCCTGAGATATGAGCTCGTGTATCAGGTTTTTCTCCGACTCTGTCATGTCATAAAATCCATCGAGTATAAGGGCCGGAGAGGGGTGCATGCTTCGTCTGACAGCGGATTGCCCATGGTTCAGCACATCGTCTTCATCATAAAGGTTGTGCGCGGAAAGCTCTTTCTGGTACTTCTGGAACAGGGTCAGTGCGTCTGTCATCCGCTCTACAGCATCAGCGGGTATTCCAAGCTTGACAAACAGTGAGATCAGCTCATCACGGATCACAGAGAAGTCCTTGAATGGATGATGCTGTTTCAGCTCTTTCATAACGTCAGAGAGTATGCTTGCGTAACCCAGGCCATGTTCCGAAAGGCGTGACAAAAGGAGGGGAACCGCTGTCTGCGGCAGCATCCTTCCCGGCGCTTCAGAACTGAAAAGGATCTTTGCGTATTGCTTGAGGGTAAAAAACCCGGGTGGCACGTACGGATCTTTTACCAGCTTATGAAACAGTTTCTGCGCGTCTCTTATTTTCCGTGGGGTCGGAGCTAAATAGATAAGCCCAGAGTAATCAGGTGGCTGAAGACTCCTGAGAGCTTCTTTGAAGATGAATTCTGTAGCATCGCGATTATTGAGAGGTACCTGATAAAGGGTAATCTTTCCGATTGTTTTGGCAGACATGCAATAGCATAATGTATTTTTCTCCCTGTATTCAATGAACGCTCGCACGCGTTATCCCGCTACGAGGTGCGAAAAAACCGGTATAATTATCAGGAAATGGTTTTTATGGAAATACGTCTTTGTCTTTGCGGAACAGTTATTATTGGGATGCAGATATGTCTATAAGTCGATAGATTATTTGTGATATTGTATTATTCACTTTGTTTATGAACCATGAGGTTTAAGAAAAATAGTGCGATGACGAAAGATCATAATGCTCAGGATATACAAAAGCGGATTCCTTTGCCGCTCTGCTTTACCATTTTTTTCTCTGTCCTGAACGGTATGATGTTTCAGGTTGCCGTGCCGGACATATCGAGGGATTTTTCTCTTCTTCCGTCAGAGGTAAGCTGGGTCATGACCGCGTATATACTCATTTTTGCTCTTGGCGCGTTAATCTACGGCAAACTCGCTGACATATATTCGGACAGAAGCCTGATCACCATTGGTTTAGTACTCATGAACATCGGATCACTTATAGGACTCTTTTCCCTCTGGTATCCGATGGTCATTGTGGCGAGGCTGGTGCAGGCGGCCGGCGGTGCAGCCATACCGGCGCTCGCCATGATTGTTGTTACGAAACATTTTCCCGAGAACTCAAGGGGCAGGGTACTTGGCCTGATTGCCTCAACCGTGGCCTTTGCCGCCGGTGTCGGGCCTGTCATTGGCGGTTTTATTTCTGGTTCTATTCACTGGCGCTATCTGTTCGTCATTTCTCTTGCTACGATAGCTGCCATTCCCTGTTTCAGAATGATTCTGCCTGTTCATAAGCCGAACAGAAATCATTTTGACACAAGGGGAGCGTTGCTGGTGAGCGTGAGCACCGCGCTCGTTCTCATATTTGTAACCGAAAACATAGGGTGGATGCTCCTTGCCGGTGTCACACTGTTTCTCCTGTTTGTGATGCATATCCGGAGATATGAGGTGCCGTTCGTGAGCCCTGCACTCTTTGCAAGGCGCCGGTACCGGTCAACCCTCATAATCACCTTTTTTTCGATAGGAACGGTCTTCGGCATGTTATTCATGGTGCCGATTATGCTGAGCGATCTGAACAGCATTGGTACTGGAACCATTGGTCTGGTAATCTTTCCCGGGGCCATGAGTGCGGTTCTCCTCGGTTCCATTGGCGGAAGACTCTCTGACCGCGTAGGGAGCACCGTTGTTGTTTATCTTGGATCGGCATTATTGATTGTCGGCTTTCTCCTGTTGTCCACGTTCACAGGCTATTCGCCGTTAACAACGGCTTTGAATCTCATCGTCTGCTATGCGGGTTTTGCTTTTCTGCAGGCATCACTGCCGCACACCGTATCGATGACCCTGCCCGGCAGTCAGATAGGTGTGGGGCTGGGTATTTTTAATCTTCTGTTCTTTATTTCAGGAGCATTCAGTACAGCGGGCATAGGCAGGCTGCTTGACATGCAATACACAGATTTCTCTCTGAACCCTTTGACGGTACCGGTCGAGGGATGGATTTACAGTAATATCTTTGTCATGCTTGCCGGAACCGTTGCCGCGGCAACGGTTTTTTTCCGTTTTGCCTTTGGAAAGGATTGAAAGAGAGCAGATTATCAGATGTGTATCAGTCGGGTAAGTCCTGCGCATTTTTTGGTGCGTACCCATGGGCTTCATTATTTAAAAAAAATAAAAACAGTGGGCCTGACCTTTGTGTACGGACTATTGTATTGTTTGTACAATCATTAGAAAATTCCCACAATTGCACCGGTCATACAGGTGGCAAGGGTACCTGCGACAATAGATTTCAGTCCCAGGGTGACGATTTCATCCTGGCGTTCAGGGACCATGCTCCTCAATCCGCCAATCATGATGCCAAGACTCCCGAAATTCGCAAAACCGCACAGGGCGTACGTCATGATAAGCCTGCTGTGGTGACTCATGGTTCCCTCCGGAAGTTTTGAGAGTTCAATATACGCGATGAATTCGTTCAGAATGGTTTTTGTTCCCATTAATGATCCGGCAGCAGTGGCCTCTGACCACGGGATTCCCATAAGCCAGACGACCGGCGCCATAAGGTAGCCCAGTAACCGCTGCAGAGTAACAGGTTGACCGCCGAAATCGGGAAAAAGTCCCAGAATGAGGTTCGCAAGGGTAACAAGTGCCACAAGGACAATGAGCATTGCTATGATATTGATGAGCAGACTGATCCCGTCAAGAGTTCCCCGTGTTATGGCGTCTACTGAACTGCTTGCGGTCTGTGGTGGAACAAGCTGTCCGGATGTTTGTGTGCCGGTTTCCGGAACCATCACCTGCGCAATGATGATCGCAGCAGGAGCGCTGATTATTGATGCTGTAAGAATATGACCCATGGCGTCGGGGATGATAGTATTCAGAATAGTTGCGTACAGTACCATAACCGTGCCTGCTATCGTTGCCATACCGCATGTCATAATCGCGAAAAGCTCACTTCTGGTCATGTCTTTCAGGTATGGTCGAATAAAGAGCGGTGACTCTATCATGCCGACAAATATGTTTGCCGATGCTCCCAGTCCCAGAGCACCGCCGATGGCCATTGTTTTTTCAAGCAGTAATGAGAATGCCTTTACGATATAGGGGATAATCCGCCAATAAAACAGAAGGGCCGTTAGTGCGCTGACGACCAGTACCAATGGCAGGGCCTGCAGACCGAGCACGAAACTGGATCCGGGATATTTTTCATCAAAGGGCAGGGTGCCACCGCCCAAATAGCCGAATACAAATGAGGTTCCCGCAGTGGTGGCTGTCTCGAGGGCAATTACCATTTTGTTCAATAAAAGGAAGACCTCTTTAAACGCCGGGATTTTCAGGAATATGACGGCGAGTATGAGCTGGGCAAGAAGCCCGCTCAGTATTACCCTGAGTCTGAACAGTCCCCGGTTTTCACTGATCAGCCATGCAATCGCAATGAATGCGAATATGCCCACTATGCCCTGGTAGTGCATTAAAAAGCGCTCTTTTGAAAATCTCTCTTTATGTCCGTCCTATATTATGCTGTTGACCAATGGAATTTCAACAGGAATAACCTGTTGCCGTGCTTTCCTCGTTGAGAGTTTTGTTACTCAATACAAAAATGAGATACAAAATGGAAGCGGCGGATCAAAAATTGTCATATAATTCCATGCAACAAGACAACAATACATCAATAACTCCACGCCGTTGCCTTCTGGCATTATGGGCAGTCTGTGCCATATGCCCTTAATATATAAGCCTTTTTTCTCGCCTTTTTTTGGCTTTCCCTGGGTATCGAAATTCTTACGTATACCGAATTACCATCAGACATACGTGGTATAATATTTGCGTCTATTTCTTAATGCGCACATATATGGCCCATAAAAGAAGAATGTCCGGAACAGAGCTTCACATTCCACCGTCAGAACTGGTCGACAAAAGCATTCATGATCTTTCAGACGAAGATCCTTTAGTCAGAAAATCTGCTCTTGCGTGCCTCAATGCCTGTATGTGGGATGATATCGATATAACACCCGCACTTCCCGCGCTTGAAAAGGCACTGTATGACGACATGACAGATGTCAGAAGGAATGCCGCGGCGATCCTTCATGACTATGCTCTTTTGACCTATGGTGTTGACGTATCTTCCAAATGGGCTGCCATTAATTACTTTTCAATTACCTCATCAAAACGGATAGATTTTACCCCGTCATTGGAAATAGTCTCTACAGCGATCGTCCGCGCCGGGCACCTACAGCAGAAACATAATCCTTTGAGAGAAAGGGTGAAAGCCATACGGATGCCGTATGAAACGGGAAGCGGGACGATTCCTTTGCACTATACGCCTGATATCAGACAAATAGCGCATGCACATTCGAAGCACGATATCATGCGGCAGAAACTCAACGTATGTTCACTCAGGAAAGCTATACAGGTGAATCATGCTGTTGTACCGGTTTCGTCTGTTTCTTTATCCGGGATGTTCAATCAGGTGAACAGAGATCAGGAGCACGAGAAAAGTCCTGTGATCATACTTCCCTGCGAGAGATGTGCTGATGTAATGGTGCCACCGTTTGCTCCCAGACTTCAAATAGAATACGCCGGTTCTGTAGCGGCCTTTCCCATGGTCATGAGCCCTTGCTCATCATCTGGAGTAATATCTGCTGTGCCGTATGCGGATATACGGATCATAGCTGACGGGATGCAGACAGACTTGTGCACGCCACCGCCTGAATCTCCCGGAACCGTTGACGCACGGCACGTCTTTGATGTTATCTATAATGTTATAAGAAAGACTCCTCATAGTCTGATCTTTTTTTCTGCATTTATTCTTATTGTTCTGACAGTTATCTTCAGTACGAATGAACCATCCGTCAGCAGTATTGAAAAGAACAATGGGATTACGAAAATAAAGCCGGTCCACGTTGCAATCAATACAGATTATCTGCAGGGAACTGATAACGCTGCTCTGTCTCTGTCCGAGGCTTCGCGACCTCGAATGCTGAAAAAATCAGAATTGGTGAAGCCGCGATATCTTTCAACAGTAAAAAGAAGTCAGAAAAGATTCATTGCCACTGAGTCTTCGGTCTTTCAGGTGATTAAAGACACGGGAGGCGGGAACTCCGGTTTTGTTTCGTGGTTTAATTCTATGAATGATATCCAGAAGAGGGGTTTCATACTTTTTATCCGGTCGAAAGCATTGACCCGGGTCCTGGGCAACAAGATAAGCTTTAGCAGAAACCAGTGGCAGTCGGGAGAATCAGTAAAGATCAGCAGACTGACAAAGACCTATCTCGAAGAACATGACCTGTTGAAGGCTGCGAAAGAATATGGCCCCGTCTATCGACTGGCAGAAATCCAGAGAGACATATTTCTCGGAGAAAACCGCTGGTTGATTACGTACCTGGAAGACAATTATACGGATTTTTATGACGGTCTCTTTTACTTTTTCTCAGAACACGGGTTTGCGTTTCGGGAAGTCTATGAGAGATCCCAACGGTTTTCCCGCCATGAATCAGATATTAAAAAGGCATCACGGGCGGTAATTGCGTATCGGGGAAAGAATATTCGTATTTCACCAAAGAAATACGTGAGCAACGGGCAGATAAGAGAAATAGTCGCAGGTGCTTTTTTTGTCGAGTCGTTTTATGAAGTGCCCGCTGAC
>JBFGJU010000137.1:0-5777 GCA_041577035.1 Thermodesulfovibrionales bacterium
TCTCAGAAAACGACTCGGTCTGAAAGATGATCTGCTCACGGTGAAAGATATTAATGATCTTGTCAACAGCAATAACGAAAAAAACAAGAGCGGGAAAATGATCATTATTTCTGGTCCTAGAGGGTTTATCGGTGCCGTTATTGATAATGTCATTGGTGTTGTGCGCGTGCGCGTCGATGAAATGCTGGACCCCCCGGGGCATTTAAGTGAAGATCAAATCAAACTGATAGAGGGCGTTGTCGTATATGAACAGCGGTTCATTTCTGTTATTCGTGCAGATGAAACCATGAACATAGAGGTTGTTTAAAGGAGGCTTTATGCTGAAGAAGCTTGAATTTAAAATATTAGCTCTCGTAATAGGGCTTCTTCTTTTAGGGGTGATTACGGCCGGTATTATGACCATGACGGTTGAAAAAAGAAGTTTATATTTCATTACCAAGGCAAGCTCTGAATCAGTTGCAAATGTCGTTGCCCGGGATATAGAAAGGACGATGCTTGAGGGGCGGGCAGATATAGCAAAGGCTCTGGTGGATGACTTAAATAAAACGAGCGGCATTGAGGGGATTAGCGTTCTGAATCATGAAGGACGCGAAGCATGGGATGAAAATGCTCCCCTGCTTGAAAAAGAAAACATGGAAAAAATAGCTTTACAGAAAATGCCTCTTTTCAAACAAGGTGTAAAAAATATGACGTACTATAAACCGCTGATAAACACGCAAAAATGCAAGGGGTGTCATGCAAACGATCCGTACCTGCTTGGTGCTGCGAAGATTACCATATCAATAGAAGAGGAATATGTCAGGGCTATGTACATAATAAAGATGGTGATTCTTGTGACTATCTTTGCCAGTTTTATGTTCAGCATGATCTTATGGGTTATGATCAGAAAAGTTATTATTGATCCCATCAAGTTGGTGGAACAAATGGCTCTCAAGATGTCCAAGGGGGACTTGTCATATGTTATTGATTTGAACAAAGAAGATGAAATAGGCAGGTTGAGCAGCGCGGTTCAGGATTCTGCGATTTCAATTTCAAATATACTTCACCGAATCAAGGAAGTGGCTCGGAGAATTTTCACGGTTGCCTCAGATGTTGAAACAGCATCAAAAAAAGTAGTAAACGGGACTGTTCTTGAGACAGAGGCCATATCTAATATTTCCTCATCTATAGAAGAAATGAATGCTACGATTTCTGAAATTGCTGATGGAACTGATGGACTGGCGGCTTCTGCTGAGGAGACAGCGGCGTCTATGGAAGAGATGGTGACAAGCATTACACAGATCAAAGATAGCACTCAAGATCTCTCGATCGCGGTTGAATCCACCTCAACATCTATTGAACAGCTTTCAGCGACCATAAAAGAAGTTGCTAATAACGCGACAGAACTTGCTACGTATGCTGGGGATACACAGTCTTCAATGACTCAAATTTCATCATCTGTTAAAGAAATCGCACAGAGTGCCAAGGAATCTTCACGGCTGTCCGAGAAAGTCAGAAATGATGCGGCTACGTTCGGGATGGACTCAATAGAAAAGACAATGCAGGGAATGACCGATATTAAGGATGCGGTTAAAAGGACCGCCGACTATATCATTAAATTGGGTGGCAGGTCAGAAGAGATTGGGAAAATTCTGACTGTTATCGATGACATTACGGATCAGACGACACTTTTGGCTCTTAATGCCGCTATATTGGCGGCTCAGGCGGGCGAACACGGCAAGGGATTTTCTGTTGTTGCTGATGAAATTAAGGAACTCGCTGACAGAACCTCCGCATCTACCCAGGAAATCTCCAGTCTTATACAAAATGTTCAGCAGGAAGTTAGTGATGCTGTCAGCGCCATGGAGGAAGGCACGGAATCTGTTGAATCTGGACTGAGTGTTACGGGTGAAGCTGCAGAGGCTTTGAAAAAAATCATTGAAAGCGCTGCAAAATCTTCTCAAATGACCGTTTCTATTGAACGTGCCACAACAGAGCAGTCGTCAGCCTCCAGGGTTGTATCCGATGCAATAGAAAAGGTACTGCAGCGGTCGGCAGAAATTGCGAGAGCCATGAAAGAACAGAGTAAAGGAATTCAGCTTATCATCGATGCAACAGAAAAGATTAATCATGTATCATCTCACGTCAAAACTGCTACGAATGAGCAGTCTCTGAACAGCAGACAGATTTCGCAGGCTATTGAGCTGGTTTCGGACAAGAGCCAGCAGATTTCCCGGGCTATCAATGAACAGAAAATGGGCTCAAAGCAGATCTGGATGTCTGTTGAGCAGATAAAAGATCTGCCCAAGGAAAACAGGGATCGCGCTTTCCGGCTTAATCAAATGTTGAAAGAGTTAAATAAGGACGCTGAGCTGACTATTACTGAAATGGACAAATTTACGCTGGTGAGTTCTGAAGTTGCTGCGAAGGTTTTGCGGTTTGGTATTGTACCGCTTGAAACGCCCGCCGATATGTTCAGAAAATTCAGTCCGTTGGGTAAATACCTATCAGAGCAGCTGAACGTTAGAATTGATCTGAAAGTCTCGGTAGATTTAGCGGGGGCAGTGAAAGATATTGGCGAAGGAATAACACAAGTGTCTTTTCTGACTCCTTCATCATACATAGAGGCACATCATTCCTATGGGACCAGAATACTTGTTAAGGCGTTAAGAGAGGGAAAACCGTTTCAGCATGCTGTAATCATAGCGAGAGAAAACAGTGATATTCGATCAGTACAGGATCTTAAAGGACGGTCCTTTGCATTTGGGGATACCCATTCGACCTCAAGTCATATCGTACCCCGTGCCATGCTTCTGGACGCAGGGCTTGATGTCAAGGATCTTAGCTATTACAACTATCTTGGTCATCATGATGATGTGGCTGAGGCAGTCCTGAAGGGAGATTTCGACGCTGGAGGTGTTATGGAATCCGTTGCCTATAAATTCCAGGACAGGGGATTAGTATTTATCAAGTTTTCAGAAGATATACCAGAGTTTAATATATGTGTCACAAAATCGCTTGATAATAAAATGACTGAAGCGGTTAAAAATGCCTTGATAGCCTTGCGGGATTCCGAACCGGAGCATACCGAAATCCTTCAATTGATTAATAAGAATTATACCGGATTTACGGAGGCATTAGACGAAGACTATAACGGAGTACGTGTAATGATGTCAAAGATTGGAATGATTTAAATGCTAATGAGACACTTGGAAAAGAGATATCACCGTAAAACAGTGAGTGAGAAGGTATGAAAAACGAACTACATTATGAAAAGGTGATCATAACCATATGAGATATTTTAAAACAATGACAGGAAAATTCTTCTTTTTTGTTTTGATTGTCTTACTGATTAGCCAGACGCTGGGTACAATTATTCTGTTTTACAATACAAAATCAGCGCTGCATAATAGCCTGCTCGAACGTATGGAGTCCATTGCTTCACTTGTTGCCAATGTTATCGCTACACCATTAAGGGATGGCAATATGGATGAGATTCAGTTTCATATTGATGAAGTGATCCGTGATGATGATATTACGTCCGTTCATATTCTGGATTCGAATGAGAATCTGATGCGTGAAAATATAAAGACCCAAGACGTTGGCCAGGAGGCAGTGAGTCTCTTTTTGATCAGGAAAAGCGATCCTGTAAGAATACCGATCAGTGCACAGGGAGACAACATCGGATTTGTTGTTCTGGATTACTCTGCAAGACGCCTGAATGAGAAAATTATGCAAAGCATGGTATTAATATCTCTCTATCAGGGGATCATGTTACTGGTGATTGGCATCATAGTTATATTATTTTTCAACAGAAATATCAAAAAACCGGTCGACCGTATTAACCGAGCTGTTGAAAAGATTACGTCAGGAGAAATATCGACTGCTATTCCGGACCTTGGCGAAAACGAAATAGGAAGCATTGCAAAGGGAATTTCTTTTCTGTCTGAGAGACTATCCGGAATAATTTTGCAGCTCAATAATACGATTGTTAATGTGTCAATGGCGATTAAACAGGTTGACCTGTTATATAAAAATGTTATCAAGGGGATATCCGAGCAGTCAATGGCCATGTCCGATTTAATGAAGTCAATTCACTCAGCGAACAGTTCTTTGGGGGAGATAAGTAATAGTACGGGTGAGCTTTCGAAGTTTTCCACGGAAAATGTTTCTTCGCTGCTCGAGACGAAAGCCTCTGCAGAGGAAATAGCAGAGCATTCAATAAGGCTTTATAGCTTAACCGGAGAATTTTACGATTCTGTTGTGCAATTAAATCAGTCTGCTGAAAGCAAATCTACCGATGCCCAGGAAGCTTTGTCCGCGGTTGAGGAAACATCTGCGTCTGTTGAAGAGATCGGGGCTTCTATCAAAGAAGTGGAGGAACATGCAGCAGATTCTGCTCGACTTGCCGAAAATGTAAGAACAATTACTTCTGACACGGGAATGCTTGCAGTTGTTGATGCAGTTGAAGGAATGGAAAAAATAACGGCAGAGGTGAATTCATCATCAGAAATTATCAGGCAACTGGGTATGCGATCCAAAGATATAGAAAAGGTGCTATCCGTTATAAAGGAAGTTACCGAACGGACTAACCTGTTAAGTCTCAATGCCGCCATTCTTGCTTCCCAGGCAGGTGAATACGGAAAAAGTTTTTCTGTTGTCGCTGAAGAGATAAGCGCATTGTCGGACAGAACCGCTAATTCTACCAGAGAGATATCCGAAATTGTAAAATCGATACAGAAGGATATAAAAAGTGCTGTTTCATCAATCGATAACGCTAAAGGCAAGGTTGAAACCGGTAACACCCTTGTGATGAAAGTTGGAGATACCCTTAAGCATGCCCTTACAGAAGCTGATAAATCTACAGAGATGACGCAGGCGATTAAACGGGCGACCGAAGAGCAGTCACTCGGATTACGACAAATTACCACAGCAATTGATGGAATTCGGAATATGGTCAAGAATATCACCCTGTCAACGACCGAAGAGGTGAAATCTCTCGGTTATCTCCTGAACAATGTCACCAATGTTAAGAAGATTGCCGATGTAAGTAAAAGCGCTACTGAGGAGCAGGCAGCTGGTATAAGGACTATGTCGAGGAATTTGGAACTTGCCAACGATAGAATTGTTCATATTAACGGAGCTACATTGGATCATAAGACGTTAAATGATGAAGTCATAAAAGCGATGAATACCATTGACGGCCTTGGCAAAGGAATTATCAATGATATGGAGGACGTTTCATCATCGCTGAATTCACTTTCTGAAGAGATTGAAATTCTGAAAAATGAACTGGGGGTATTTAAGATCACATAGATGCAGAAATTTACTGTTTTCAAGATTGCCGGTGAAGATTTCGCTATTGCCATCGAACGCGTTCAGGAAATACTCAAACTTCAGAAAGTTTTTTCTATTCCTGGTTTGCCGGAATTCCTGTCCGGTGTGATGAATGTTAGAGATACCGTTATTCCTCTTATGGATTTGCGAAGGCGCTTTGGTAAAGAACCGTCTGGAACGAAAGAGAGGATTATCCTGGTGCAGGTTGAGCACGAACGGCTCGGTCTTCTCGTTGACAGCGTGCACGAAATTCTGTCTCTTCTGCCTGAAGAAGTGATTAGCCCTCCTTCAATCTTCAAGGGATTCAAGACGGAATATCTGACGGGTTTGGGGAAAAAGGATGAAAGAGTAATCATTCTGCTGAATATAGATAACATACTTACGGCTGAAGAAAAAATACAATTGAAGGAATCCAAAGGTTTATTAGAGGAATCAGATGCAGGAAATTATCGAGCAACTCA
>JBFGJU010000138.1:0-5755 GCA_041577035.1 Thermodesulfovibrionales bacterium
CCATGAAGGGGGTGTTGCTGATTTCATTTATATGCACGGTGATACAAAGCAGGGTCCTCCTGTTATGCCGAAAGTCCGCACGTATCTGGCATCATGGGGTTCTGCTGACGTGTATGTCAACGACGCGCTGATATATAAAGGACTTGACGGACATATGATGTACACGGAGCGTTCCCGGGATATATCGTCGAAGGCTATTTATAATAAGGAAAGATCCGGGTTTTACAGCGACAAGGATCCCGTTAATTTTTCGATTGCCGCTCCACATGAAAGCGAGCTCCACTTTGTGGCTCACAGCATGGAGAAAGATACGGGTAACTTTCCGCCTAACACGGTCTGGATTCATCTCAATTTTGAGCAGGTCAAAGATAAAAGCTACGATACGCAAGGATTTTCCCGCAGAGGGAAATGGGGTAGGGCTGGTTATAAGGGAGGCGGTCGCCATGCCTGTGGTGCAGGTCCTGCCATCGGGAAGTGTGGTCCTGGTTGCGGCTGTGGTTGTCAGGCTGGAGGTCCCTGTTCCTGCGGTGCTGGCAGTGATGCAATAGCTGAAAAATGTGAAGCAGGTTGTGGCTGTGCATGTAACGCAGGTGATCCTTGTGCCATGATAGGTGGCAAGTGCGGTACAGGGTGCGGGTGCGGCTGCAATGCCGGAACACCATGTAAGATGAATTAACTCAAGTAAAACAGGTTTGGATAAACAGCGGGGTAATGTTTCACGTTGTTTATCCCTATTGTCATGACCTTAATTTAGAAGGCAAGAAAAGAATCTAAGAAATGTTAAAAGATATATTCTTAAGTATCAAGCGGGATTTTATAAGACAGACCATCGTCCCGATTATGTCCGTTGTCCTTCTCCTGCTCATATCAGGGATAACCAGTGCGAATGATGTCTTGACGGATTTCACATTTACCACAATCAACGGCAAAACATTCGATGCCGATACACTAAATGATTCACCTATTGTGATAAACGTCATGGCACACTGGTGAGCACAATGCAAAAAGGAAGCTCGTGAGCTTCAGAAAGCGTATCTCGCGTATAGAAATAAAAATGTGCTTTTTCTTGGTGTATTCATTGGAAGTAAAGAGAGCGATATAAGAAACTTTATTGAAAAATATCATGTCACATTCCCTGTTGGCAAGGATAATGGTCTTGCAAAAAAACTCGGTACTCGTAAAATTCCTACAACAGTCTTTATTGCGAAAGACGGTGTAATTCTGAAGAAGTACTCA
Organism: Thermodesulfovibrionales bacterium; assembly: GCA_041577035.1. Classification (GTDB taxonomy): domain Bacteria; phylum Nitrospirota; class Thermodesulfovibrionia; order Thermodesulfovibrionales; family UBA6898. Next base: position 1,237 of record JBFGJU010000138.1, read on the forward strand.
GGCCCAGCTGATTATTCAACCATTGTCCTGGGCATAGAAGAAATTCTTAAATAATCAAATTTTCAGGGCACTTTTTACGGCATTTGTTTTTATAAATAAATGCCTTTACAAAAAAATCTTTTCTGCTACTATCATATAAGGGGGCCGGAGACCTGAATCAGCATTTTGCCCGCTCTATTTTGGCGGAATATAATAAAATAAGAAAGACTCACTACACACTGGATAAGGAATTGAATAAAGCATTAAGAGGAGAACCGATATGAGCGAAAACCCCTTAAGATTACTCGATCATCTGGGGCAGAGTGTCTGGCTTGATTATCTGAGCAGGGAGGTCATTAATTCCGGCAAGCTGAAGAAATTGATTGAAGAAGATAGCCTGAGCGGCGTCACGTCTAACCCCACCATATTTCAGAAGGCAATCAGCGGCAGTACTGATTATGACAGGAAAATGAAGGCGCTGATGGAACAGAAGATAGCTGATGCAAAAGAGCTTTTTCTGGGCCTTGCCATTGACGATATATCTGACGCAGCAGATATTCTGTGGCCTGTCTATGAGTCTACAGGCGGAAAAGATGGTTTTGTCAGCATAGAGGTGTCTCCTGATCTTGCTTTTGATACTGAGGCAACAATTAAAGAGGCCAGGCACCTGTTTTCCACGATCGGAAAGAAAAACATCCTCGTGAAAGTGCCTGCTACCGAACCGGGTCTCCCTGCTATTGAAACCCTGATCAGCGAGGGAATCAATATTAATGTAACACTTCTTTTTTCCGTGAAGCGATATGCGAAAGTAGCTGAAGCTTACATCAGGGGTCTGGAGAAAAGAATTTCTGGTGATCATCCAATACAGGAAATCAGGTCTGTTGCGAGCTTTTTTGTCAGCAGGGTTGATACCCTCACGGATAAGTTGATCGAGGATAAAATAAATTTATCTTCTTCTGATGAAGATAAGAAAGCACTGATGAGTCTCCGTGGAAAAGCAGCGGTAGCCAACGCAAAATACGCTTATAAAAAATATGAAGAGATATTTCTGGGGGATCGTTTTTCTTCCATCAAAGAGAAGGGTGGTAATATTCAGCGACTTCTGTGGGGAAGCACTGGCACCAAGAATCCGGACTACAGTGATGTGAAATACATAGAAGAGATAATCGCCCCGAACACGGTAAATACACTCCCGGAAAAAACGATAAACGCCTTCAGAGATCATGGCAAAGCAGTTTTAACCATCTATAATATGATGAACGATGCAGAGGCTTTACTTACCGAACTGAAAACGCACGGAATTGATATCGAAGCGGTCGCAGATCAGTTGGAAAAGGAGGGAGTCAAATCGTTTTCTGATTCCTTCTTTGCCCTCCTGAAAGAAATTGAAGAAAAGAGAAAATCCTTTTTGTCAGACAAATCTTCTTAACAATCATGCGGGGGTAATGGTATGCAGATAGGGATAATTGGTCTTGGACGTATGGGAATGAACATGGCACTGCGTCTGTTGAAAGGCAGACATGCGGTCATCGCATATAACCGTTCAACGGGAAAAGTGAAGCAGATTGTTCAAAAAGGCGCAAAAGGAGCGTATACCATTGAGGAGCTGGTCAGAAAACTCAGACCTCCCCGCGTTGTCTGGATTATGCTGCCTGCGGGCGCTCCGGTAGACAATACTATTACAGAATTAAAAAGACTCCTGACAAAGGGAGACATAGTAATTGACGGAGGGAATAGTTTTTATAACGACGCAGTCAGAAGGGAAAAAGAACTGAGGCCTCTTGGTATTCATTTCATGGATATTGGCGTGAGTGGTGGTATATGGGGCCTGAAGATTGGTTACTGCATGATGGCCGGCGGCGAGAAAAAAATATTTAAGCATCTTGATCCACTGTTGAAGACCCTTGCGCCGAAAGACGGGTATCTCCACTGCGGGCCGGTCGGCGCGGGACATTTTGTAAAGATGGTTCATAATGGTATTGAATACGGTATGATGTCAGCTTATGGAGAGGGCTTTGAGATATTGAAGGCATCTCCCTACGGGGAAAGCATGGAATTTGCCAAAGTGGCGCACCTGTGGAATCAGGGAAGTGTTGTGCGGTCATGGCTTCTTGAACTGGCTGAATCTGCGTTTAAGAAAGATAAAACGCTTTCGAAGATAGAGGCATATGTTGAAGACTCGGGCGAGGGGCGTTGGACGGTCCAGCAGGCGATTGATACGGCAGTGTCCGCACCGGTCATTACTGCCTCGCTTTTCCAGCGGTTCCGTTCAAGGGATCCTGATTCTTTTTCAGATAAACTGCTTGCGGCTCTCAGAAATGAGTTCGGCGGACACGCTATAAAAAAGAAGTGATGGGCAGGACCCGGAAAAATACAAGAAACAGGGATGATATATCATCAGGCGTACGAGGCATAATTGCAGGCAGTACTGAAGGAAAATGCGATATTGATATGCCCGATCCGTTTTGTCTGATTATCTTCGGAGCTTCGGGCGATCTTACGAAAAGAAAAATAATCCCGTCAATCTTTCGTCTTGAAAGGCTGAATCTGCTCCCCCGGCATTTCTTTATCCTCGGTTCGGCCCGCTCAGAAATGACCGATGATGAATTCCGCGATACGATGAGAGATGCGGTACAAACGGCTCTGCCGAATGATTTTTCGGCCACTGCGTGGAAGGCGTTTTCGAAAAGGCTGTATTATCTTCCATTTGGCTATACTGATGTCGAAGCATTCAAACGCCTCTCACAGCATATCCTGCCGCTCGAGAAGAAGCACCGGACAAATGGAAACAGAATCCTTTACATGGCTACTCCGCCGACAGTCCTGGCATCAATTATTCAGAACCTCGGAGATTCAGGTCTGTCAATAAGATCCAGCGGTTATACACACGTTGTGATAGAAAAACCGTTTGGCCGTGATTATGATTCAGCAAGGAAACTGAATATCCTGCTCAGAACGTTTTTCGAGGAAGAGCAGATCTACCGCATGGACCATTACCTGGCAAAGGAAAATGTCCAGAATATTCTCATGTTCCGGTTTGCAAACTCAATATTCGAACCGCTCTGGAACAGACGATATATTGATCATGTGCAGATAACAGTTGCCGAAACGATTGGCGTTGAGCATCGAGCCGGATATTATGAAACAGCAGGCGTCCTACGGGATATGTTTCAGAATCATCTTCTCCAGCTCTTTGCGCTGATTGCCATGGAACCCCCCTCAATTTTTGAGGCCGACAGAGTCAGAGATGAAAAAGTTAAGGTGTTCCGGTCCATGAGACCCTTTCCCGTGGATAGTATTGATGACTTTGTCGTGACAGGACAATACGGAGAAGGAAAAGTGAACAGGAAGAGTGTTGTTGCATACAGAGATGAGCCCGGCGTAGCCCCAAAATCCGTTATCCCTACGTTTGCATCCATGAAAGTATATATTGATAACTGGCGCTGGAATGGCGTGCCGTTTTACCTTCGCTCAGGAAAACGTCTTGCTTCACGCAAGGCAGAGATATCAATACACTTCAGGCCGGTACCGCATATTATGTTTTCCCATGCCATGGAAGAGGAAATCGAACCCAACACGCTTGTACTGAGGGTGCAGCCGGACGAGGGTATAAAACTGAACTTTCAGACGAAGAATCCAGGATCGAAAATCTGTCTGAATCCGGTTGTCATGGACTTTACCTACCCAAAAGTATTTATGCTTGATGCGTACGAACGGGTTTTGCTTGACTGCATGCAGGGAGATCAGATGCTGTTTGTGCGTGCTGACGGGATGGAGCAGACATGGTCTCTGCTTACGCCGTTAATCGAGAAGCTTGAATCTGCAATCAAAACGGATATGTTCCCGAATTACGAATCCGGCTCTTCCGGACCTCCTGATGCAGACGCATTGATCGAGCAGGACGGGCGAAGATGGAGATCTCTTTGAGCGGTTCTGTCCATGTGTTTCCGGACATTAACGCATTGAGTAGAGCAGCGGCCAGACTCTTCAAGGCAATCGCAGATACATCCATCGACAGAAAGGGAAGCTGTCGGGCAGCGATCTCAGGAGGCTCCACCCCGAAGAAACTGTTTTCACTTTTCGCTGCGGAATATGGGAAAAACATTGCGTGGAAAAACGTGTATATTTTCTGGGCAGACGAGCGATGCGTTCCTGAAGGAGAAGATGAAAGTAATTATAAACATGCGGATATGCTCTGGATTTCAAAGGTTAGCATTCCAAAAACAAATATCTACCGGATACAAGGAGACAATGATCCTGAAGAAGAGGCCCAGAGATATGAGCAGAACATGAAAAAAGCATTTAATACACAGGATATTCCATTGTTTGATGTCATACTGCTCGGCATGGGCGGGGATGGACACATTGCTTCACTGTTTCCGAATTCGGAATCGCTTGCCGAAGACAGCAGGCTGGTTATACCTGTATACGACAAAAAGCTGAAACATAACCGGATTACCATGACACTGCCGGTCCTCAACAATGCGCGGCATATTATGTTTTTGATCTCCGGAAGATCTAAGGCCCGGGTACTTTCCGA
>JBFGJU010000139.1:0-5705 GCA_041577035.1 Thermodesulfovibrionales bacterium
GAATCTTAACCTCTACATTGAAAGAGACAAACCCATATCAGGAAAATTCAATTTTTCGGACATTGCTTTCTTTATCAAGGACAAGGAAATAGCAAAGATTTCGGGCACAGGCGTATTTGATTCAGGAAAACTGTTCTTGTCGGTGCCTGATTCACTGCTTACCGGGGGCAGAGTTCGGGTGCAAGCGGAAGGAATATCACCTTGGAAACTGTTTCCCTTGTCTATGGATATTTCAACAGAGAATCTTGATATGGCTGTTCTGTCGGATGCAGTATCTGCATTTATGCATGTTCCTTATGTATTTTCTGGAAAACTCGATAGGGCGGTTTTTCGTGGATTAATCCATGATCTTCATTCTGTGGCTGGCAGGGCATCGGTGCAAGCCAGCGCACTATCAATGCATGAACGTGATCGAGGAAAAACTATCACAAAGGATGCGTCGCTGAAGGCTGATCTTCTGGCAACTGGTGAAGATATTCAATTTAAGATCGAACCATCGGCTGGTGTATTGTCACCTCGGCTGTCCGGAACGGTCAAAGATGTTTTTTCTGAGGGAAGATCTTATCATGTGAACATACTGGTTCCGGAAACCGGGATCAGTGAGATCAGAAATTCCTTCTGGGATATAATCCCTGACAGGATGCTGTATGCCGGCCTGAAGGGTTCCATTGAAGCGGATTTGGAGCTTTTTCTTGACAAGACGAACATGAAAGTCAATGGTGATCTCACGATAAAAGATTTTGTTTTTGAAGAGGAATTCGGGAAATATGCTATTGGACCGATTAACGGTAACATACCGGTATCATATAGTACGGATACTGCTAAACAGACACACTTCAAGCTCCCCAATTTTGACCGAACAGTATTTGACGAACGCCTGACACAGCATTCCGGAATAACGGACTTTCGTGACCATCGCAGGATCACCATTGACGCTTTCCGTTATGGGTTCAGACTTATTGAGGATATAGTCATTTGGGTCAGACAGGAAGGCGCACTTTTGAACATCGCATCTCTGAGTGGTAATATATTCAGAGGAAAGCTTTATGGCTCAGCACGTATTGATATTTCTGATACTCCTCGCTACCATGTCGGTCTTGTGTTGAAAGGCCTTAGTCTCTCTGACCTCTGTGACAGCATAGAGCCGATCAGGGGGTATATTTCTGGCAGGGTTGATGGCATTGCGCATCTGAAGGGGGCAGGTGCTGATCTGGACGCACTCATTGGCAAAGCGGATTTCTGGACGTACAGCGTTACATCTGAAAAGACCATGATTAGCAAAGAATTCTTAAGAAAGGTGGGAGGTCCTTCTGTCAGGGTAAATCTTGGCAATAGAAGCTTTGATAAAGGTATGATGAGTCTCTATATCAAAGACGGTTTTTTCATTTTTAGTGAGCTGGAAATATCAAACAGAAATTTTATTGGCATAAAGGACTTATCCCTCAAAGTTGCACCATTAAATAACAGAATAAAAATCGATCACTTTATGTGGACGATTGTTGAAGCCGCTGCAAGAGCCAAAAACGGTAAGCAGTAGCACGTAGAAACAGGGTTACCCGCCTTAAGCGGATTGAGCCTAATGTTAAGGCTCAGAAAGAAGAGAGGCAGTAAGGACGGGAAAGACAGTAAAAACTGATAGGCAAATCGACAAGATTAAACAAAAACCTAATGTAAGGAGGATCAGGATATGAAGAAATCAAGTAATATTTTTGTGTTGGCATTTCTTATTATCATGGTTTCATGTGCCGTTATTACGGTAAACATCTATTTTCCCGAGAAGGATGTGAAGGAAGCCTATAAGGCCCTGGAAGAAGAACTGATGACACCCAATCAGGAAAAGGAGAAGAAACAACCGGTTCATGAACCAGAACGTTCATTCAGGTTTGAGATTAATTCAACCGCATATGCCCAGGAACCGGGTCTTTCGGATAAAATTGCTTCAATCGTAAAGAATATGCCGGACGTTGTGCAGGCATATAAAGAAATGGGAGCCAGAATCGTTCATACGGACCGATTACGGGACAGTGGTATGGTAGGTGAGGCAAATAACGGGCTCCTCGTTCCACGGGAAAAGACCCTTGTTCCTGATGATAAAACTATTGTAACTCTTGAAAATGCCAACCGACAGACCGTTATGGAGGGCATGGCAAAAGCTATTGTGAGAATTAACAGGCTGCCGCAAACCGAAGCGAATTTAAGTCAGGTGAGACCCCAGGCGATTGAGCAGTTTGCTGAGATTAGGCGCGACTCTGCGAAAAAAGGGTGGTGGATCCAGCTGCCGAACGGTAACTGGGCAAAAAAATAAGACAGAAATAACAACAGCCGAAAAGAACAGGAATTTTCTCATATTATGGATAAAGATAGTGCTGCTTACTCCTAGGAGCGTGTTGCAATGGTAGACAAAAAAAGGGTTTCAGTCTTTTTTAGTCAGAAGACATCACGACCTGTATCGTTCAAAGAGATTGTGCAGAAGATGGGTTTAAGCAGGCCGGAGTCGCGTGCACTGAAAAAAATCCTGAGGGAAATGCTCAGGAACGGTGAGCTGGTCTTGACCAGAAAAGGCCTGTATGCGCCGGCCGAGGAACTGAATCTTGTAAAGGGATATTTTGAAGCTCATAAAGACGGTTATGGATTTATTATTCCGGAAAAGCCTGGTGAAAGGGATATTTTTATTCCGCCCGGGGGTTCACGCGGATCAATGGATGGTGACAGGGTCGTTGCACGGATAGAAAATATGCGTCGCCGCGAGGGCAGGGTAGTGAGAATACTTGAAAGAACACACAAAACGGTTGTAGGAAAATTCGAAAAAAGCGGCCCGGCTCTGTTTATTAAACCGAAGGGAAGAAACATACCGTTTGAGCTTTATGTCGCACCGGCAGATAGAAGAAAAGCAAAAAAAGGTGATACTGTCATAGCTCAAATACTGTCGTATCCAGCCGACAAAAGACCGGCAACAGCACGGGTAGTGAACATTATTGAAAAACCTGACACACCGGGTGCAGACGTTGAAATGATAATAGATGAGTTCAACCTGCCGAAGCGGTTTCCGAAAAAGGTCAAAGAGGAAGCAAAACTTCTCTACGGGCAAACCGGTAAAACAATGCGGCGATTGAAGCGCAGGGACTTAAGAAAACTGGTTACGGTTACGATCGATGGTGAAAATGCGAAGGACTTTGATGATGCCATATCAATAAGCCTCATTGAGCACGGTTATCGATTATGGGTTCACATTGCTGACGTGGGATATTATGTCCGCTGGAGTACCCTCATAGATCTTGAAGCCAGAAAAAGAGGAACAAGCGTCTATTTCCCTGACAGAGTGATTCCCATGCTTCCCAAGGAACTTTCTGAAGACCTCTGTAGCCTGCGGCCAAAGGTGGAGCGGCCGGCATTTACTGTGGAAATGGATTTTAACCGTTTTGGTAAACTGCTTTCAGCGAACTTCTATCCCAGCCTGATCGAAAGCAATGAGCGGATGACCTATACGTCTGTGAGAAAGATACTTGTTGATCAGGACAGAGATGAACGGGAAAAGTATAGTTATCTGCTTAAGGAATTTGATCTGATGGCAGACCTGTGCGGTGTATTGAGATCTAACCGAATGGAAAGAGGCAGCCTGGACTTTGACCTGCCCGAGCCTGAGGTGCTGCTCGACTTACAGGGAAACCCGGAAGCGATTGTGAGGGCCGAAAGAAATCTTGCGCATATGATGATCGAGGAGTTTATGATTGCGGCGAATGAGGCGGTTGCGGAGTACATGGAGCGGTCCGGGCTTCCCACGCTTTACCGGATACATGAAGAGCCTGACCCCATGAAACTTGAAGATGTATTCAGGGTTGCCAGGCACTTCGGCAAGTTCAGACAGAAGCAGTTACGGCCGAAAGATTTTTCCACTATGCTGAAATCGATCAAAGGCACTGCCGAAGAGGAAATCATAGATTACATTGTCCTGAGAAGTCTCAAACAGGCACGATATTCTACCTTGAATGCTGGTCATTTCGGGCTTGCCTCGAAATGTTACGTTCATTTCACCTCGCCGATCAGACGCTATCCTGACCTTATCGTACATCGGATATTACGGGAAAAAATTGAAAAGAAGGACCTGTCTGACCGGAGAATCAAGGAGCTTGAAAGGCTTCTCCCGGATATCGCATTCAGATCCTCCCAGATGGAAAGGGGAGCTGATAAGGCTGAACGGGAAGTTATTGATACGATGAAGGTCTGGTTCATGAAAGACAGACTGGGGGAGGAATTCGATGCGAAAATCGTTGGTATTACGCCGTTTGGGCTCAAAGTGAGACTAAAGGAATTTTATGTAGAAGGGTTCCTCAGGGTTTCATCTCTCACTGATGATTTCTATGAGTATAATGACAAAACCATGCGACTCAATGGCAGGCATACAAAACGTTCTTTCAAAATAGGGCAGGAACTGAGGTTACGAGTGGACAGGATTGACATGGAGGAACGGGAAGTCATCTTTGGCCTGTGATGGCGATGATTTCCTTTGAGTGCTTTTTATGAAAAAGCTCAAGAAAATCCTCGACAGATTTTATCGGGAATATGATTTCGAAGGACGGATTCTTCATGATCCCATTCAGTTTCCTCTCGGCTATGAAAATCCCCGCGACATTGAAGTTTCTGCATTTATGGCCTCATGTTTAGCCTACGGGAGGGTTGACCAGTTTAGATCAGTGATAAAAGAACTGCTTTCCCGAATGGGTGGCAGTCCCTATGCATTTATTGCTGATTTCAAAGTTCGTAAGCATAGAAAACATTTGGAAGGGATCAAATACAGATTTAATGAAAATGAAGACATTGTCTCTATGGTTTACCTTCTCCATAGAATACTCAGCCGCTATTCATCAATCGAACACGCGTTTCAGCAGCATTATCAGAAACATCACACAACTATAGAACAGGGCCTTTCAGGACTTATTGGCATGTTTCTGGAAACAGATACCTCCCCGGTGTATGAAGAAGATATAAAACCCCGGGGCCTTCTTCATCTTTTTCCTTCCCCTCTGAACCGAAGTTCCTGTAAAAGAGCAAACCTGTTTCTCAGGTGGATGATAAGAGATGATGATATAGATTTAGGCATCTGGGAAAAGGTTTCCAAAAATCAGCTCGTAATACCGCTTGATACTCATATCGCCAGAATATCAAGCTGTCTGGGACTAACTGAACGATGCAACCAGGACTGGAAGACCGCTGTGGAGATCACAGAGTCATTTAAGAAATTTGATCCTGAAGATCCATTGAAGTATGATTTTGCGCTCTGCCATCATGGAATTTCAGGGCTGTGCAGAGACAATAGCGGCAATGAAGCCTGCAAAGAATGTCATTTTAGAGATTTCAGCCGGATATAGTTTTTCGTGCGAGAAATTTCCCTATACAACGAATAGCATTATCATAGTCTGTAAAAACACTGTTACTTCCTGCAGTCGTCAACTTTGATCTTATATTCTTAGATGCATATTACAACAGATATTTTTGAATACAGGTTGGGATTGGCGGGTAAAGGCTGTAAACGTGTTTGTCTTGTGATTCCTCCTAATAGATGGATAATTGTAATAATTATATTATTTGATATGCTTTAGAAGTTAGATGTTCAAATCAATATAATATTGGTGTATACTGAAAACAGTATATTCATAATCCATTTTTTGAGGGGGTAATCTATGAAATATTTGCTGTTTGTTTTTTTA
>JBFGJU010000140.1:0-5688 GCA_041577035.1 Thermodesulfovibrionales bacterium
ATTACTCCTGAGGGCGTTATGATAACCGATTTTGAAGGTAATGCGGTTCAGAAAGAGATAACGTCAATAACGTGGAGCCCTGCGATGGCTGAAAAGGGCGGGTACCGGCATTTTATGCTGAAGGAGATTTTTGAACAGCCTCGAGCTGTGAGTGACACCATCAGGGGGCGATTTTCTCTGGAAACCGGAGACATAAACCTTGATGAATTTGGCATTTCCAGGGATAGGCTGGAGAAGGTTAAAAAGATTTCAATTGTTGCATGCGGAACGTCCTGGCATGCGGCTCTTATCGGTAAATATATGATAGAAGAGATCGCACGCGTATCAGTCGATGCCGAAATAGCTTCCGAATTCCGGTACAGGAACCCCCTTATTACTTCAGACCATCTTGTTATCGTAATTACACAGTCTGGAGAGACTGCTGATACATTGGCTGCCCAGAGGGAGGCGAAGAAATTGGGAGCTATCGTTATGAGCATCTGTAATGTCGTCGGCAGTACTTCTACGAGGGAAGCGGACGCTATTTTTTATACACATTCAGGACCTGAAATCGGCGTTGCTTCGACAAAAGCTTTTCTGACACAGTTAACGGGGCTCTATCTTTTTTCTATCGCTTTGGGAAAAATAAATGGCAGGGTACAGGAAGCCACATCGCGAGAATTATTGAACGAATTGATTCTTCTGCCCGGGAAAATAGAGAGGACATTAGCGGTTGATGACGAATTAAAAGAAATTGCCAAGGATTACTTTAAATCACGAGGATTTATTTATCTCGGCAGGAACATTCAGTATCCTATAGCCCTTGAGGGGGCATTAAAGCTCAAGGAAATATCGTATCTGCATGCGGAGGGATATCCTGCCGGTGAAATGAAGCATGGGCCGATCGCCCTGATTGAGGAAGAGTTACCTGTTGTCGTGCTCGTACCACGAAATAATCTTGTGGAAAAAATGATGACTGGAATTGAGGAAGTGAGAAGCAGGGGCGGAAATGTAATAGCACTATCAACGGAAAACAATTCGAATATCTGCAAAATTGCGAAAGACTGTATCCTAATCCCTGAAACAAATCACTATTTGTCCCCGATTCTTTTTGCAGTTCCATTGCAACTTCTCGCATATCATATCGGTGTGCTAAGAGGATGTGATGTTGATCAGCCCAGAAATCTGGCCAAGAGTGTTACTGTCGAATAGTGCGGTATTGTAGTACGCCCATCTGGATTTATATAGTACCTTTTTGTTAAAATAATAAAGAGTTATCCGATGTCACGACCAAACATACTACAAGATTTAAATCCTGAACAACTTGAAGCGCTTAAACATATGGAAGGCCCTGTTTTGGTATTGGCCGGCGCCGGGAGTGGGAAGACAAAACTCGTAACGCATAAATACGCTTATCTTTTAAAGAAACAGAAAGTTTCTTCTGATTCTGTCCTCGCAATTACGTTTACCAATAGAGACGCCTGGGAAATGAAGAAAGAGATTGATACTATCCTTGGTAAGGAAATTGGATTTCCCTGGCTTGGGCCGATCCCGGCTCAATGCGGCAAAATACTGCGTAAGGAAATTGATAAAATTGGCTATTCCACGGATTTTTCAATATACGATGAAGATGATCGATGCACCCTGATCAGGCATATACTGAAGGAATTCAAGATTTACGAGGCTCTCTATAAAGGAGTTTCATCGAGAATTAATTTTCTCAAAACATCTCTGATTAGCCCTGAAGAATTTCTTTCTTCTGGGGATGGCTTTGGCTTTGATGAAAAGCTTGCAAAGGTTTATGTTCGCTATCAGGATGAACTGAAGCGATGCAATTCCCTTGATTTGAACGATCTCATCATGTTGACCATTAAGCTGTTTAAGGAAAATCCGAGTGTTCTAAAAAAATACCAGAATTCATTTTCTTATGTCCTGATTGATGAGTTCCAGGACTTAACGTTTGCCCAGTATCAGTTTGTTAAGATGCTGTCGAAAAAACATAAGAATATTTGTGCTGTTGGTGATGATGATCAGAGCATTACGAAAAGTAGAGGCGCTGATATTCAAAGTATTCATAATTTTGAGAAAGATTTTCCAGGGGCGAGCATTGTGCGGCTCGAACGGAACTATCGTTCGACTCAGAATATACTGAATGTTTCCAATGCTGTAATTTCTCTGAATGATAACCGAAAGGAAAAGAAACTTTGGACCGAAAGAAAGCATGGTGAAAAAGTACATTTTTGCTGGCTTAACAATGCAGAAGAAGAAGCAAAACATATTGCGAAGATTATCAAGGAACTTTATCTCAAGGGAGCCTATCGCTACAGGGATATTGGTATCCTTTATCGTGTTAATCTTCAGTCCAGAGCTATTGAGGAAGCTCTTCGTGAAGCGGGCATTCCTTATCTGATCTCAGGGGGAGTCGGTTTTTATCAGCGCAAGGAAATAAGAGACATCATTGCCTATGTCCGCCTTGTTTTAAATCATGGAGATAATGTGAGCCTGAGAAGAATTATTAATTCACCGTCTCGAGGAATTGGAGCAGCAACACTGGTAAAGCTGGAGAATGAAGCTAAAAAGAAATCGCTGTCTCTGTACGACACGTTAAAACTTATGATCAGGAGTAATGGAATTGCCGCATCTGCCCGGGAAAAAATCGGTAATTTCGTCAAAATGATAGAAAAATTGTCTGCAGGAAAATATAAAACTGCTGATGAAATTATAAAAATTGTGGGCGAAAAGACGGGTTATCTGGCGAGTCTGGACGATGATAAAATACAAAACATGCTTGAGTTGAGTGAAGCAGCTGATGGCAGAGATGTTCGTGATTTTATTGATAGCGTATCCCTGATGACACATCTTGATGAAACATCGGAGGGTGACCATGTTTCGCTTATGACGTTTCATAATGCGAAAGGCCTTGAATTTCCTGTCGTATTTGTCACCGGCCTTGAAGAAGGGGCTCTTCCATACTTTAAAGCGATTGGAAATGACGACAAGATTGCAGAAGAAAGAAAACTTTTTTATGTTGGTATGACCAGGGCGAAAGACGTTTTATTATTGAGTGGGGCCAGAAAAAGAAAATTATATGCGAAGATTCAGGAGCAGGAACCCTCAAGGTTCTTGCAGGATATGCCGAGGGCATGTTGTCATTGGATCGAAAAAGTATCCTTTCCGAAAACTACTAAAGGGAAAGAAGGAAAGAAGAAAATTGATTCAAAGAAAGTGAGATCACCGTTTTCAACAGGATGCAGGGTAAAACATCCTATGTGGGGAGTAGGTGTTGTGCGTGATTGTTACGGGGAAGGTGATGAGCAGAAAGTAACGGTGAACTTTCCGGACATTGGATTGAAAAGGCTTTCCTTGAAACTTGCTTCTTTGACTAAATTATCCCAGTAATCTCATGAAAATTCCGATCGATCACTTTGCAAGACTGGCAAGGCTGTCTCTGACAGAAGAAGAACTAACATTGTTCAACGAGCAGATAGATAAGATTCTTGATTATATGAATAAACTGAATGAGCTTGACACAGTTGATGTTGAGCCCACGTCGCATGTGATTTCTTTGAGCAACGTTATCAGGGAGGACATTCCTGTCCCCTGCCTTGAAAGGAAAGCAGTACTATCCAATGCGCCAGACCATACGGAATCGTTTTATCGGGTCCCCAGAATTATCGAATAGCCCGTGAATTTCAGAATGTAACGGTAATGGACAGACTGGACTCCTCTTTCTCGAGAGCCGCTAAAGGGTATACACAATGAATGCGCAAGCGTTCTACAAATATTATTTTATATCTGTTATCCTAAAAATAGGTTGGGGTAAGAAGGTAATTGATTCCAGGAGACAGCATGTTACGGAGTATGCTCAGGACTAAAATACACATGGCAACGGTGACTGAGGCCAATCTTGAATATGAAGGCAGTATAACCATTGATGATTATATTCTCGAATGTGCCGGTATTAGACCGTTTGAACAGGTAATGATAAGCAATTTGAACAATGGGGAGCGGCTTGATACGTATGTGATTCCCGGAAGGAGAAATTCCGGTGAAATATGCCTTAATGGTCCGACGGCACGGAAAGGCGTAGTCGGGGATAAAATCATTATTTTTTGCTTCAGCATGTATGATGACAGCGAACTGGACACTTTTCATCCAAAGATAATCTATCTCGACTCGAAAAATAGAATTGTCAAGAAAAACTGATTTTTTCTTGAATGGCAGTATCCTTGAATACATGTGCCCGTCCGTGAGAAATATTCTACCGTTTGCTCAGACGAGGGATTCTCATATAAAGTATCGAAAATTGGCAGGTATTTCGGCCATATGCCAACTCAACAAATCGTCCAAAGAATGTTATACTAATCTACTTCCCTGCTAAGGGAGTCTCATCCATTCAAATATCATTATGGTAATAGCAAAGGGATTATACATGAGGCAAAGATTTTTGCCGGGATTACTCATGGTAGTTATTCTGTCGTTTGCACAGGGATTATATGCCCAGACTGGCAGTCAGCCTGTGCCTGCTGGTGAACGTCAGGATGAATATGCACTGGAAGACCTTTTTATACTGGCACTTGAACACGCCGAACAGATAAAGATTTCCGAGGAAGAGCTCTATATTGCAGAACGGGGCAGAGATAAGGCTTTGTCTGCCTTTCTTCCGGTCCTGACTGCCTTTGGAGGATATACGAAATTCAGTAAGAAAAGGGTGTCTTCTGAAGGCTTTCTCGTGCAGCCTGACTCTTCTGTTGAATGGGGGTTACGTCTTGATGAAACGCTATCCCTGGGAGGCAGGGAATTTACATCATACAGGATATCGAAGGAGGCGATAACAAAGAGCAATTATGAAGCTGATGCGGTCAAAGAAGAGTATCTTTTACAGGTCGCTACAGACTATTACAACGTTGTTAAGGTTAAAAGAGCACTGGATATTGCTATTGAGAATGTGAAACGTCTAACAGCCGAACGGGATGCTGCCAGGAAACGGCTGCAGGTTGGTGAATCAACCAGGACGGAACTTTTGAGGGCTGAAGCAGAACTGTCAGGCGCTCAATCTGATAAGATAAGGAACGAAAATCTCCTCAAGCTGGCAAAGGCTATCCTTGCCAAGACAGTAGGTATCGAAGGCACATTTACCATAAAGGAAAGCCAAAAAACGATCGAAGCTTACCGGCGGGAGGCCTTAGCTTATTTTATCGAGGATTGCAGGGAGCCAACGCTCTCCTGCCTGAAACAGACTGCCGTTTCTGAAAGACCAGATCTCCTGGCACTGGCTGAACAGAAAAAGATAGCGGAAGATGAAGTTAGGCTTGTCAAGGGTTTGTACTGGCCGACACTTTCACTTGAAGGAATATATGCCCGGAACGAAAATGAACCATCCAGATCCTTTGAACTGAATGAAAGTATCTTTGGTACACTGCGATTGAATTTTCCTTTTTTCGAGGGCGGCCTGAGACGTGCTGAGGCTCGAGAGGCAGAGGCCAGAAAGCGCCAGGCGGCACTTCAGTATGAAGAACGGAAGAAAACAATAGGCGTGGATGTTGAAAACGCCTATCTCGACTACATAACCCAACAATCAATTTTGCAATCTCTTCGGGATCAGCTTTCATTTGCCAGAGATAACTATAATCTTGTTTCAAAGCAGTTTCAGTATGGCCTTGCTAATAGTGTCGATTTAATTGATGCCAACACGCTTCTGGTTACTGC